>JABMQV010000129.1 GCA_013203065.1 Desulfobacteraceae bacterium
CACCTTAACCATGGGATTGTTGTAGCACAATTTCCAGCCGGTTTTCTCCAGGCGTCAGGATTGTAAAGTACAACTCCTTGAAATTCGAAAGATTATTGGACTAATGGAGTGATGAAAAAATTTTGGTTGTCTGCCTTATCTTGCAAAAGCAAATATTTGGAAAGACGTAAATATCTATATATTCCGTTTGTTTTCTAGAACAACACTCCAATACCCCTGCAGTTCTATCCAGGCAAAACTAATTATCTTCGACCACGCCCGGAAGTCCCGGCTTGCTCAGTTGAGTAGGTAAAACAGGCTTCCCCGCCGCCTGCTGATAAAGCCCCCGCTCATTGGCAAGGGGAAGTGTAGGGGAAGGAATTACTGTGTCAAGGAAAAGGGTTGGGATTCAGTTCTGTCAATTACTTCCTGTTTGAGTCCGGGGCAAGTATCTTTTTCTGAATTTCTTCAATCTCGGGGTTCTTCAACAATTCCCTGAACTTTGGGTTGGACATGAGAGCTGAAATATTTCCTGAGTTTATTGCCTCCATGATGTCAGGATCTTTCAAAAGCTCCTGCATCTCAGGGGCTTTCTGCAGGGACAGGACCAGACCCATAATCTCTTTATCATTCATCATGGACTTCTGGAGGGTTTGTAGGTCGGTGCTCACAGACCCGCCCGGCGTACTCATGATTTTCTTTTTCGCAGAATTGCCGGCCTGTGGACGAATTAGCCGGATTTCCGATTCATTCACTCTTACCGTTCCAAGGCTATTCGACCTCATAACATAAACACCGTCACTGTGAGAGATGATTTCCCCGAAGATGATCCCTCCATCAACCAGTTCTATTTCGCTGGTCTGACCCGCAACTGCATTGCAGAACAAGGCACTAAGAAAAAAGAAAACAGAGATGACAAGGAGTTTGACGTTGCGACCTCTCTTGTGTTTTTCCGTAAAAAGATCCTGTTGCTCCATGTGAAAATTCTCCTTTAACAAAGGGGAGGTCGCGTGAGAAAGAAATTCTGTTTGCAGAAAAGACCATAGGGAAATTACGCTTGTGAGTCAAGGCTCCCGTTTCTACGGATGCTTCAAGGATTCCCTTACCTTCCGCATGTGAGAGTTTTCCACACCTCTTGTGTCAATCACATGGCCGGCCCAGGACTCAACCCACCTGGATACCCATACGCCGGATGTACTGGCCCATACGCCCAGAATACCGAGGACGATCCAGGCCTTCAGGTCGAGGATATGGAGTCCAAAGAAATCATTGACCTGCGGGCAATAGATGATGAAAAGCTGAACCACCGCAGCAAAGACAAGTGAGTAAATCAGCCAGGCATTTTGGAAAAGCCGAATCGTATCAAAAGCCCTGATGATATAGATTCGAGCAAAGGCGTATACCACGATCCCCGTGAAGGCCATGGTCTGGGCGTACTGTAGGCGTTCAGGGCCGGGCAATGATTTGGCGAGGAAGTAATAGCCCACCAGAAAAACAGCGAAGTTTTCAATTCCCTTTTTCAGGCCGATGAAAACGGTTGTCCAAATGAGGCCCCTGTTAAGGATCGGCTCGTCATGCCTTCTGGGCCGGCGCTTCATCATCCCCGGATTGGCCGGGTCAACACCCAAGGCAATTGCGGGCCCCACATCGGTCAGGATATTCACCCAGAGCACCATGATGGCAGTCAGAGGTTGAAGCCCCCAGATTACCCCGCAGAGGACAGTGAGCACCTCCCCGACATTACAGGTCAGGAGGTAGTTGACGAATTTGCGGATGTTGTCAAAGATGCGGCGCCCTTCTTCAATGGCAGCGATGATCGTCGCGTAGTTGTCGTTAAGGAGAACCAATCCCGATGCTTCTTTTGCTGCATCTGTACCCCGCAATCCCATGGCGACGCCCACGTCTGCCTGTTTGAGGGCCGGAGCATCGTTGACGCCATCACCCGTCATGCTTGCGAAATGGTTGTTCTTCTGAATGGCCTTCAGAATCTGGAGTTTGTTTATGGGGGACGCTCGTGCAATGATATCGAACTCTTCAACCCGCTGCTCCAGCTCCCCTTTGGCCATGGCGTCCACTTCATCACCTGTGACAGCGTTTTGCCCGAGTCCTAATCGTTTGGCGATGGCCCTGGCGGTAAGAACATTGTCGCCGGTGATCATGACCGGTTTGATCCCTGCACCTTTCGCCATGTTCACGGCATCCCGTACCTCTTCCCGGGGCGGATCGATCATCCCCACGAGACCGAGAAAGGTCAGTTCCTGCTCAATGACATCGTAGCTTGTTCCTTTCTCAATGGTGCGTTCAGCCGCGGCCAGGACGCGAAGGGCTTGTCCCTCCATGTGCTCCAGATTGGTCTTGATTTCCTGTTGGACCTCCTCGGTCAGGTCCCTGAACTCCCCATGGGCAAAACAACGGTTGCATTTATCCAGAACAATTTCCGGCGCACCTTTCACAATAGCAACCCGCTTGTCTTGGATGTCATGGACAGAGGTCATCATCTTGCGATCACTGCTGAAAGGGATTTCGTCAATGCGCGGAAATTTGCTCTGTAGTTCTTCCACATTCAAACTTGCCTTTTCGGCGGCAACCAGCAAAGAGATTTCCGTGGGATCGCCGAGATATCGTGTCTCTCCTTCCTTTGCCTTGCGCGCGTCATTGCACAGCACCAGGCTCTTCAGCAAGTAGTCCAACCGTTCACGGCCCATTTGGCGAAACTGCACCTCGCCATCACCGGGGTCATACCCGATACCTGTCACGAAATAGGGATGATGACCGGGGGTGTAAAGTGCCTGAACGGTCATCTCGTTTTTAGTGAGGGTCCCGGTTTTGTCCGTGCAGATTACGTCTACCGATCCTAGAGACTCCACGATGGCAAGTCGCCGAACCAGTGCCTTTCTGACCGCCATCTGTTGTGCACCCACCGCCAGTGTGAAAGAGAGCACCATGGGAAGGCTCTCCGGGATGGCCGAAACGCCCAGGCTCAGGCAGAAAATAATGATTTCCGCCCCTTTCATCTGATGTTGGAGGAAGAGCAGAAAGGCCACCAGAACCACCATCCCGGAGATGACAACTGTTATATTCTTCGAAAGTTTGTCCACCTCCAGTTCAAAAGAGGTGGGCGGGGTCTTGGACTCTTGAAGGGCTTGAGCGATCTTGCCGAGTTCCGTGCCCATACCCGTTTCTATAACAACCGCTTTTCCCGTACCTCTTACCACAGTCGTCCCGGCAAACATCATGTTCGTCCGCTCAGCCAGGGGAACTTCACGGGGGACGGTCTTGACAGTCTTCTCAACAGGAACGGATTCTCCTGTAAGCATTGCTTCGTCAATGGAAAGCGCGTGCTCTTCCACAAGGCGGCCGTCGGCAGGAACCTTCATTCCCTCTTCCAGAGCAACGATGTCTCCCGGCACAATCTCGGTCACATCCATTTCCAGCGGTGATCCATCCCGGATTACCTTGATCTTCTCCGTGATGAGGTTCTTTAGAGACTGCATCGCGCGCGTGGCCTTGTATTCCTGAACAAAGGACAAGGTCGTGTTGATGATGAGGATAGCGCAGATGAATGAGGCATCGGCAAAATTTTTGGCGATAAAGGCTACAATCGCCGCTGCATAGAGGACATAGTTGAAAAAGCTCAGCAGTTGACGCAAGAGAATTTCCCATGCTGTGAGTTGTTTCCCTTCTCGGATCTTATTGAGGCCGAATCTCTCTATCCGCTCTTTGACCTCGGAGGCAGACAACCCTTCAGGCCTCGATCCCTGTTCCCGAATCACGGTTTCTGCCTCCATGGCGTGCCAAACCGGGGTTTGCGTTTCCGGTGTCATGTCTTGCCTCCTCTGCGTAAGGATTTAGAGAAACACAGCTTTCAAGAGACCTGAGAATCATTCCTGAGGGCCAGGCCGAGACCCGGTTTCCGGCAGGAGAAAACCTAGTAAGGCCCAGATTATTCCCACTCCAACGAGCACAACGAGAGCAAGATCGAGACTGTGTGTTACATCCATACTATATCCGGCCATTAGAGGACCTACGAGGCCCCCTATGTAGCCGACGGAAAGCACCAGCCCACTAGCTTTTCCTATTGATGCCTTGGGCACCATTTCTACCGGCAGAGAAATCAAAATGGGAAAGGTGCCGGTGAGTGCAATTCCAACAACAACCATGATAGGCCAGCTCCATGATACGGGGGCGTATATGACGGCCCATGATGCGAGTGCCATTATTGTGGCGGCCATCCAGACGAATGGTTTTCTCAAGCCCAACTTGTAGGAAAACCAGGGCACCAGGAAAATGGCAGGAAGCGACACCCATTGCATAAGCGAACTGATTAAGGCGGCCGAATTCGGGGACGCCCCTTTTAGCATCATCAACTTCGGGGTCCAGCCGGACCAAGTATAGAAATGAACATTGTTGCAGAAAAAGGCGAAAACCACGAGCCACAGACCTTTGTTTTTCCACACCGACCCGGAAGAATGAGTCTGATTCGTCTCCTGATCATATTGCGGTTTGTGCTGAGAAGAGACACTTGGATCTCTGACCAGCATCCACCAGAGAATGGCTGCCAGTACTGCCGGTAGGCTCCAGATGAAAAAGACGCCCTGAAATGATTTGACCAAAGGGAAGACTGTGCGTAACGTTATCGTAAGGGCGAGGGCCGCGCCGGTGCCTATCCCGGTTGCGTATATGCCGGTGACAACCCCGGCCTTTTCCCGTGGAAACCAAACGCCTACTAATTTGGGAAGATTGGGATATACCAAACTAAACCCAATCCCAAAAAGACAAGTCCCGCCCAAGAGATCCCAGAAACCACCGGCAGTGCTTGTCAAGAGACTCCCCACAGCCATTACGGCCGCGCCAAATCCACCGGCCTTGCGGATGCCGTACCTGTCGGCCAGGAATCCCCCAGGTACGGCAACAACTGCCAACATGCCGACTGGCAGCGAGAAGATTAAACCAAGCTGACTATGGCTTAGCAGAATTTTCTCGGTAATAAGATGTCCAATGGGTGGTAAGCAGAGTAACCGCCCGAACATGGCAAAAGCCAATAACCAAGCGCATCCAAGCATTACCCATGGATTCTGGGGCTTATCTTTTTCCATCTTGGTAGTATTCACCGAAAAACCCACTTTCTCGGGGGCTGAGGATATTTGGAATTAAGCTTGTGTGTCAAGGAGAAATTGGCTACATAATAGTGTGGTGTTGGAGTTTTGGTTGAGATAAGTGTATTGGCGGTTTCGTGTACAGTTCAGATTTGAATTGGACTTCCGGCTCCGACTCTTCCTTTTCACGATTATCCAGTCATGGCCGGGGGAAACGTAACGAAGCAACTTCCCTAAAAGGAGGATAAATAATGCCCGAATACGAAACGATCATATATGATATTTTGGCACCTGGAGTCGTTAAGATTATACAAAATCGCCCCTTTGCAAGGAACGCACTGGATCTCCAAATGACATATGATCTCAATTCAGCCTTCGACCGAGCAGCGCAAGATGATGAGATCAAGGTGATCATTCTTACAGGAAGTGATCCGCACTTTTCTGCAGGTCATGATCTTCGGGGCGATGGTGGCAAAAAATTGCAGGAGGACTTCTCCGTGGTTGGCACGTGGGCCGGTTTTGAAAATGACGGGGTGCATGGACGCTTTGCCCGGGAGCGTGAGATCCACCTCGATATGACAAGGCGGTGGCGGGACCTGCCGAAGCCGACAATTGCACAAGTATCAGGGAAGTGCATTGCAGGGGGGTTAATGCTTGCCTGGGCGTGCGATATCATTATTGCGAGCGAAGATGCCATGTTCCAGGATCCAGTTGTGATGATGGGAGTTTGTGGGGTTGAGTTCTTTATGCATCCATGGGAACTGGGCCCGAGAAAGGCAAAGGAATTTCTGTTCACTTCGGAGTGGTGGACAGCAGCGGAGGGCTACCGCCTTGGGATGGTGAATCATGTTGTCCCGCGTGAGGAAATTGAGGGTTTCACCCTGACTTTAGCGAAGAAAATTGCTGAAAAACCTCTATTCGCTCTGAAAATGACCAAAAAGGCAGTAAACCAGACCCTTGATACAATGGGTCAGCAGATCGCCATAGATTCAGTCTTTGGCCTCCATCAACTGTGCCACAGTCACAACGAAAAAATTTATGGGATTCCAATTGATCCCGCTGGTATTCCCCAAACCGTCAAGAAAAGATGACAGACCAAAATGGACTGAGACAAGGATGTAACTGACATCTTTCAACTGCCATGGGTAACAAACCAAAACAGATCCTTAAAACGGTATTCGGATACGATGCGTTTAGGCCCGTTCAGGCGGATATCATAGAAAACGTCCTGGGGAAGAACGATACCCTTGTCATCATGCCCACGGGCGGTGGAAAATCGCTGTGCTACCAGATACCGGCCCTGATTTTTCCTGGGTTGACCGTTGTTGTATCCCCACTGATCTCGCTGATGAAAGACCAGGTGGAACAGTTGCTGCAGATGGGAGCGCCTGCCACATTTTTGAACAGCTCGCTGACAATTGAGCAATACCGTCACAGTGTAGCTGCGGTGAAAGAAAGGGCGATCAGGCTGCTCTATGTGGCGCCTGAGGCACTGCTAAGGGCCAATATGCTGACAATGCTGTCTTCATTGGAGGTAGATTGCCTTGCCATTGATGAGGCCCATTGCATCTCCGAGTGGGGCCACGATTTTCGCCCTGAATACCGGCAGATCGCTGAAGTAAGAAAGCGCTTCCCGGATGCTGTGTGTGTGGCCCTTACGGCTACTGCAACGCCGAGGGTGAGGGAAGACATAAAGACCAGTCTTGGATTCAAGACCTCTGACGAATTTGTTTCCAGCTTTGACAGAAAGAACCTCTTTATCCAAGTGGTCCCGAAACATGACCCTTTTGAACAGACCCTTTCGTTTATCCAGGGCTTTCCCGGACAGTCCGGAATTATGTACTGCTTCTCACGGCGTCAGGTGGATGAGCTTTATAGGGCCCTTCAAGACGAAGGGTTTTCGGTCAGGCCCTATCATGCGGGGATGGGCGACAGGGATCGGGACAAAAACCAGGAGCTTTTCATCAGAGATGATGTGCAGATCATGGTGGCAACGATCGCCTTTGGTATGGGGATTGACAAACCGAATGTGCGTTTTGTTGTGCATTACGATATGCCCAAGAATATTGAAAGTTACTACCAGGAAATTGGCCGGGCAGGCCGCGACGGCCTTCCTGCCCATTGCCTGCTGCTGTTCAGCTATGGGGATATCCAGAAAATTAAATACTTCATCAATCAGAAAGAAGAACATGAGCAGCGGGTGGCAAGCATTCACCTGAATGCCTTGTTGGGGTTCATGGAAACGGAAACCTGTCGCCGCATCCCCCTCTTGAATTATTTTGGAGAGGTGTTTTCGAAAGAGAATTGCGGCATGTGCGACAACTGCCTTGTTGAAGAGAAAGACCTGAAGGATATCACCATTGCCGCACAGAAGTTTGTGTCGTGTGCAAAGCGGACCGGAGAGCGGTTTGGGGCAGGTCACATCATTGACGTGTTGCGCGGATCAAAGGCAAAGAAGGTACTCAAGTTCGGGCATCAACATCTTTCAACCTATGGAATCGGAGAGGAGTTTTCAAAGCGACAATGGTTTCATCTCTCACGGCAGTTTATCCAGAAAAGGCTTCTGGTTCAGGACATGGAATTTGGGAACCTGAAGCTTACGAAAAAAGCGTGGAAGGTCCTCAGGGGCGAGGAAAGTGTCTTAGGAAGGTTAGAGGAAGAGAGGGTTGAAAGAGATACGGAAAGAGCATCTGAAAAAGAATATGACCGTGATCTCTTTGAAATTCTCCGGAAGGAACGGAAGCGATTGGCCGACATGTCAGGGGTGCCACCTTATGTCATTTTTTCGGATAGGAGCCTGATTGAAATGGCAACCTATTTCCCACAAAACAGGACGAGCTTACTGGATATTCATGGTGTAGGGACGGTAAAACAGGAAAGGTACGGTCCACTTTTTTTAGAGGTTATTCGAGAATATTGCAGAGATCATCAGATTGACGAATGTACAAAGGCGGTCAGAAAAAAGCCCTCAGTGACTGCTGTGTCAATTGGAAAAAAGAGGCATGTTGTCATTGGAGAACTTTTTAATACCGGACAAACTGTCGGCAAGATCATGGAGGATTTCAACATCAAGCGGGATACTGTTTTGAATCACCTGTTCAGGTATTTCCAGGAGGGAAACAATATCATCGAATCAGATGATTTGCTCTCCCTTTCAACGGTCTCCTCGGAACAAAAGGAATTTGTTTTGAACAAATTTGAGGAATTTGGAATAGAGCGCTTAAAGCCTGCTTTGGATGCACTCGGCGGAGAAATCGATTATGAAGAACTGAAGATTCTTCGCCTTTATTACCTGGGAAAAGAAGGATTTACTGGAACGGCCCATATAAAAGGCCTCGAACAGAAGACTTTTATAAAGGAGATCATTTGCCTGGCCAACTCCCGGAAATATTCGGGCCGGTGTGTTGCAGGAAAGGAGTTCTCCGGAAATCGTGTGGGGGAATGGGTAAGGCCGGTAAGTAATCGTGAAACCGGTGAACTCTCCCTAAAAGAAACATGTTACCGGAACGGGGACCCCCCTGCATTACTGGATGTAATGGCCATCCCGCTGACAAGACCAGACCCCCATTCCTATCAAACGGAGAATTATATCGTGGATACAGGCCAATGGATCAAGAAACACCAATTCCCTCTCTCGGATCTGTCAAGACTATGTGACCCTGTGGACTCTCTTTGGATAAACGGATACCAAAGCAATAATGGCCTGAATGACAGAATGCCTGAAGAGACTGTAAAAGAAAGGATTAGGTCATCTCTCCTCTTTATAAGACCTGGCGAGGTCTCTATCATAGTCGAAGAGGGGCCAAATTTGCTCAAACGGGTGCGTTCAAGGTTCACCTTTGCTGGGTCAGAGTATTGGTTTTCGGTTACGGACCCCGTGATTGAAAACAGGTATTTCCATAAAGACGTAGGCCAATATCCTATCAATAAGACAAACCTTTACTTCACTATCAGCATCGGAGAGCCTTACGAGGGTTACTGTTACAAGCTGGTGGCTGCGGTCATAGGGCTCTGATTTCAGAGAATAAGAATATGAATGAGTTGTTCACAATCGGGCATTCTACCCATACAATCGATCGATTTAGAGAGTTGCTCTTGATGCACGGCATTTCGGCAGTGTGTGATGTCCGATCCAGTCCGTACAGCAAGTACAACCCCCAGTTCAACCGGGAGGTGCTTCAGCCGGAATTGAAGGGTCATGGCATTGTCTATGTCTATCTTGGAAAGGAACTTGGGCCTAGGAGCGACGATCCAAACTGTACCAAAAACGGCCGGGTGGGGTATGACCTTCTCGCAAAGACCGATCTTTTTCAGGAGGGACTGAATAGGGTGATAGAGGGCACGAAATCTTATTGTATCGCTTTGATGTGTGCTGAAAAGGACCCGATTATGTGCCACAGGACAATCCTCGTCTGCAGACACCTGGAGGCCGAAGGCATAAGAATAAGACACATTCTGGAAGATGGATCTCTCGAGGAAAATGAAGAATCGATAAAAAAATTGATGCAGTTACTGAAATTGCAGGAGGAGGATCTTTTTACCCCGCCGGAAGATATGATACAACGGGCCTATGACATTCAAGGGGGAAAGATTGCGCACGTCCATAAAGATGAAAGGAATTCAGGAGAAGACAGGAAGAGAAGATCATGAAGAAAATACGGCTTTTCACCATCGGATTTACAAAGAAGTCGGCCGAGCAGTTCTTCACAAAGCTATCCGAGGCAGGTGTCAAACGTGTCCTGGATATACGGCTCAACAACGTATCCCAGCTTGCCGGTTTTGCAAAACGGGACGACTTGCAATATTTTCTAAAGACCCTGTGCGATATTGAGTATCGGCATCTCCCGGAACTGGCGCCCACCAAAGAAATTATGGAGGAGTTCAAAAAAAATA
>JABMQV010000130.1 GCA_013203065.1 Desulfobacteraceae bacterium
ATGGAAATGGTAGCTGATCGTCTCAGGACTTTCAACAGAATTCGGGCCGCTTTCAGTTGACTCTTTTATACGCGGTTTTGAACAAGAAGCTGCAGACTTTCCTTGTGGAGCGGCCTAACAACTGATTTGACAATAGGAAAAAATGAGTGTCATAATAGTAATCTATCACAAACAATCTACAAAGGGGGAGAGATTATGAGTAATGGAGAAGATTTTGCAGAGGGTATTTTGAAAACATCGGTCAGTTACATGGTGCTGAGTGCGGCAATCGGTATCATTATCGGTCTTATTATGCTCCTTTACCCGGGCGGCACAATGGCCCTTATGGAGGCGGCATTTATCATCTTTCAGATGCTGCTGACGATTTTTATCGGTTATTATGCCCTAACGGAGGCGCTTTATTATTTCAAGACGGATCGTACACTGGGAGGTGTTCTCTATGCGTTGATCGGTATTCTGGCCATCATCTTTATCTGGCTGTTCAATGTCTCGCTGGTATATTTCATCATCGCATTTTTTCTCATCCTGACAGGCATATCAGACATTATCGGTGGGACGAGGCTTCCAAGAGGCAAGCATTTTCTCATCTTTTTGGGAATCGTTAATATCCTCATTGCTGTAATCATACTGATGCACCCCGTTGTCCTCCCGCTTCTCATTGCCTGGTATGTCCTTTTCTGGGGAATCTCCAGGCTCTTTTTTTCGTTTCAACTGAAACAATTGCTGAAATAGCGGCGTGTGGAGATGTGTTAAGTAGTCTCATTAAACCACACCGCAGATCGGGATGCGAACCTACGGGCTTACGCAAAAATAACTTTACATTTTCGCATCCCATCTTCAGGTCATCTGAAGCCACTCGCTATGCCGGCGGAATGTCACTTGGATTTTTGGTGTTCTTCATAGAGCTTAATAAACTCATCCACCATCTTTTTGGCGAATTCCCGTGTATACAGGTGAAGGTCTAATTCCTCAATGGCATCTTTTTTGTTCAGTTTTTCCTTTAATCGCTTGGTGAAGGCGGCATCCGCCTCCGGGTCATAGCAAGGACGACCCTCCATATCTATAGATGACCATCCTTTTAGGGGAATCAAAAACTTGAACGGCCCTTTAGCGCTGTTCAATCTCTCAGCAATCACATCGGCGCCCTGGATGAGTTCCTCGGCGGTGGTTCGAACCTGTATGCGTAATTTATCCATTACAAAATGCTTTCTGCTTTTGATAACCTCTTCCTTATCCGGTCTTGATCCATAACTCAGATGGTCAAGCCCGGATGGGGCAAGTATCTGGGGAATTCCCGTTTCAGCTGCAGCTGAGAGCCTACCCGGTCCAGGATTGCGGTTACCATCGAATAGATGTTCGATGACGCCGCCGATGGAAACATCAAGGACGCCGCTGAACAAACCATCTCGAATCATCCCTTCCATAGCCGCATCGCCAATTCCGGCAGCACTGCAGGGAACAGGGATAAAACCTGCTTCCTCCAGGTGCTTCATCGCCCACTGGGTCGCCATCTCAGACGGACTGAAGACGGATACGGCTACCAGCGGTTTGTCAGTAGCAATATCCGGACCCTGGGTTGCTTCCACCATCCCGCAGACAGCGCCGATGCCATTCACGAGCTGGGCCTTCAGCAAAGGATTCACCCTGCCCATATCTAATACCGTATGATGCATTGTGATATCATGTGGGCCTACGAGCTGTTTGATATACATGGGCATGCTTGCAAGGTGGGTTACCATGACTTTCGGCACCCCAAATGGTAAGGTGTGCATAACGCTGGTGCTGACGATGGCGCCTGTTCCACCACCAAGCCCGACCAATCCATGGATTTCACCTTTTTTGAACAGGTCTTGAGTTATGATGGTGGCACCTTTGATCTGATTATCCATCGCTTCATTTCTGTTTGTTCGATAATTTTCTCTCACCTTTTCAATAGACGAACCACCTGCCTTCGCGACCTGTTCGCAGGTAATGTCACCCGGAAAGGGTGGAGGTTCCTCCATACTGAAATCAAGAAAGATTGCCTTGTGTCCTTTGCCCTCAATCAGTTCCTTGACGATTTTGATTTCCTCACCTCTGGTATCCAGATTACAAAGGATCAATATCCCCTTTTTCTTTGCCATTTTTGTATCTCCTTGTCCTATTTTTTCCACTAATCTAAGCCCAACTCGTGCCATCTGGCTTTTACTTTCTCAGCCGTATCCTGATCAAGATCAACGAGTTCAGGCTTCTCCGTCCATTCGTAGGGGATCGTCGCATCCATAAGGATCCGCGAGGTGATGAATCGTTTATCAGTGCGTAAAGATGGATCCAAGGGAGTCGATCGTCCCTTCTTGATGATTTCAGTATCCTCGACGGGATTATATCGTACAGATAACGCCCACATGACCCTGTCCCAGTCATCGGCACTGATATCGTCATCCACGACGATTATTCCTTTGACACCATAATTTCCCACGACTGTCCCGAAAGCTGCCAAACCCACATGTCGACCATGGGCCGGGTACATCTGCTTGACAGATATTACCGCCCAGAACCGTCCCGCTCCCGGGTGAAAACAGACGGACTGGATGCCGGGTATTTTCATCTGGTTTAGCTGGGTCCACAGGGAAGCTGTCTTTGCCAGTGAATGAATCATAACGTTTGCCGTTGGTGGCCGCCCCACAGTGGTACCCCAGAAAATGGGCTCATCACGGTGCAGCACCCGTTTTACATCCATCCATGGTCTCGGGTTTCTTCCCTTAGAGTAATATCCGGTAAACTCACCGAAGGGTCCTTCATCACGGTAGCTTTTTGGGTCCGGGTCAATGAAACCTTCCGCTACAATCTCTGCATGGGCCGGAATGGGTAGGCCCGTCACCTCACTTTCTATGACCTCCACGGGCGCCCCTCGCAAGGCTCCAACCACATCATACTCACTGCTTCCGTATGGCAGGGTAGAACCACCCAAAAGAAAGTGTCTCGGATCTCCTCCAATGACGGCAGCTGCAGGCATCATTTCGCCACGCGCCTGATATTTTTTCATCGTAACATCAGCATCCTTTCCCACGATAAGCAGTGCCCCGAGACTGTTCTTATCCAACATTTCCATCCGGTAGGTGCCGAGATTTACAAACCCGGTTTCAGGGTCCTTGGTGACAAGGTAGACAGCGGTACCAAAGAAACGACCACCGTCCTTAGGGAAGTATTTGGGCACCGGAAAGGAAGCAAGGTCCACGTCGGCCCCGGTTTTTCGGTTCTCCAGCACGGGTCCTTCATTCACTTTAGTAGGAGGGATGCCACCCTTTTTATTAACCTCTATCCACTGCTTGGCCATCTCGAAAATGGAAGATTTCGACGGCATGTTTAGAGCCATAGCCACTCGGGTAGTTTTTGTATATACACTTGTCAGCACTGGAATTTTATACCCTCTGACATTCTCAAAGAGGAGGGCCGGGCCATTCTTTTCTTCGCTAAGTTTAGCAATATGAGACAGCTCTAAATCCCAGTCTACTTCTGCCTTAATTCTCTTGAGTTCTCCTGCCTCTTCCAGTAACGCAATGAGATTCCTCAAGTCAGTTATACCCGAAGTCTTTCCTTTCATATCTTTCCCTCCCTGACTTTAAACTTCACCTGATTTTTGGTTGGCATGCAACCGATTCACAAATTCTGGACGCTCATCTTGGCCTTTTCATTTTTTCATTTCTCAAAAACTCCTCCCCATTTCCATCTGGGGCAATTCAGCTGCTTCTTGATGCCTAAAGAGCTATTTAACTTTCACCCCCTCTTTTACCAGCTCGACGATATGATCTAAAGCAGTGCCTTCTCGGGTAGAGATCTTTTTCTCTTTCTTTAAAGCCCATGTCTTCTCAGGTCTACTTTGAACCAGCAAAATATTGTTGTCTGGGGGCAGGTCATTGTCGATGGCCCATTCAATGTCCTGGGGTTCCCCTCCGAAAAATTTCTCAACTTTATTACCCAAGACCGCGAGCCTATTGATCTCGTCATCATTCAGGCAAAGGAGGTTTCGCCGGTCCGCAGGAACGTCTACTTCCTTTGTTCCTCCCTTTTTCGAATCGTAAACGACCTCCTTATTCTTATGTCCCAGCCTTTTTTCTTCTATCTCTAAGGTTATCCTGTTGACCTTGTACCAATCGGGAGTAGCCATTCCTGAAGCCACACTCTCGCCCAACCCCCAGTTTCCCTCGATAACTGTTTTAGATCGGTCTTCAGTTATTGGGTTGATGGTAAACATGATCCCAGAACATCTTGCATTAACCATTTTGAGTACGGCTACACCGATTGGCGATTCCTCAAGATTCATTCCCCTCTCAATCCTGCTCCGCATAGCTCTCGCAGTAAAACTGCTGGCCCAACAGTCGATGACTTTTGCGATGACGTTATGAACACCGCTTACGTAAAGGTAGCTCTCAAATTGCCCAGGCATACTTACCGCGCCGCTGGAGCGGACCGCTACCGCAACGTTTTCTTTTTGGGTCTTTTCACACAGCTCAGCATAGAATGTCTTAATTTCCTCTTTAAGCTCCTCTGAAGGCTCCTTGCTGGATATCATTTCCCGGATATCCCTACTCGTATTCTCAATGTTTTCCACTTCCGTTGCATTGGGTGTGTTCTTTAAATAGTCAGAAATCTGTTGCGGGAGACCTGACTCCTTGGCAAAATGCTCGTAGCCTTCGGTGGAGATTGCAAAACCAGGCGGTATTGCCAACCCATCACGCATCATCTTTCCCAAATTCACACATTTTTTGCCGAAGAAGGTGAATTCTTCCAGATTTAGATCTTCCAACCAGCATACCCACCTAGCCATGATTTTCCCCTTTCAAATTCCAAAATGACACATGATTTTGATATTGTTGGGCAAGCCCCTAACGTTACATAATCAAAGAATGTTTTTTAACTCGCACCGGGAACTTACGTTCTA
>JABMQV010000131.1 GCA_013203065.1 Desulfobacteraceae bacterium
AACTGTCACAACTCACTCCACCAGTTGGCATGAATTTGTATATCATAAGGAATGTAACTGGTGGGAAAATTGAAGATGTTATGATGGGGTCCTTACCGTTTCTGATCGCCATCGCAATTGCTTTGATAGTGGTTACGGTCTTTCCTGGGCTAGCTCTTTATCTCCCGAGTTTGGTCAAGATATGAGCTGTCTTTTAACGATTAAGAACCAGACAAACGGAAGGAATGAGTTTTGGTAGGAACCACAAAGAATAACTGTAAAGTTCCGGACCCAAATAGGAGATAGGAAGGGATAAAAATGAGTTATGGTTACGCAGGCAAAATCTTACGGATAAATCTTTCTTCCTGTCGAATTGAGGAAGAGAACTTGCCTAGTGAGGAAATTCTCAGGGAATACATTGGTTGCTGGGGCTTGGGTCTGAAATTTCTATACGACATGCTGCCACCGAATCACAAGGCAACAGATCCTGAAAATCCCCTCATATTCTTTACAGGTCCCTTAACAGGTCTAAACCTGCCGGGGGCTACGAATACCACTTTGGCCACAAAGAACTTCGATACCGGTTTGACTGTAGGCCGATCCCACAGTCATGGAACGTTTGGAGCACTTCTAAAGGGGTGTGGATATGATGGCCTGATTGTCACAGGGCGATCAAAAAAACCAGTATTCTTATGGATCACGGAAGGAAATGCGGAAATCCGAGACGCTTCCGGCATATGGGGTAAGGACACCCATGAAACAGAAGATCTCATAAAAACAGCCGTAAACGAACCTAAAGCGAGTGTGGCGGCTATCGGGCCGGCCGGAGAGAATGTGTGTGCCGGGGGGCTTATCGCCAATGACAAAAATCACTCCTTCTCTCACTCCGGGGTGGGATCTTGTATGGGAGCGAAAAAGCTCAAAGCCATAGCAGTTTATGGGAAGATGCCCGTGGAGGTAGCTGATGAGGTTAGGCTAAAGGCTCTTCGCAAAAAATGGGTGGAGTGCCTCCAGCGCCCGGGTCATTTTGGCATGAAACTAGGCCGGGCCAGGACAAAAAAGGCCGAATATCGCTATATGTTGGACCTTATCGGATTTGCCGGCAGAAATTTTAGAGTCAATCAACTCAAGGACTTTGGCCTGGGGTGGGCAAGACAGAAATTTACCATCAAGGGTTGTCCCGGCTGTCCTATTGCGTGCCCTTATGACGTGGAAATCACGGAGGGGCCGCACAAGGGATATGTTGCGACGCTCTGCGGAGGAGGCGAGGCCCTGGAGGCAGGGGGGGCAGTACTCGGTATTGTTGAACCGGGAACCATTTTTTACCTTGCGGATTTATTTGACAGGCTTGGCATTGAGGCCAGCGTTGCCGGTTGCACCATTGCCATGGCCATTGAGGCATTTGAAAAGGGCTTGATCACGACTCAAGACACTGATGGAATGAAGCTCGCTTGGGGCGATGCGGAAATGGCCGAGGCGCTTCTTCGAAAGTTGGTCCATCGGGAAGGGTTTGGTGACACCCTTGCCGGAGGAATTAGGGAGGCAGCAGAATCGATTGGAGGAGACGCCCCTAAGTTTGCAGCACATATAAAGGGTACAGGTATCAGTCTCCACGATTGGCGTTCAGTTTGGGGTGTTTTCTTAGGACAAATTGTGGGAAGCGGGGCTGGCTGGCCCACCGGAGCGGCGGATTGCTTTACCCCGGAGCCCGACGCGGGTTATCCAGAACTTACTGAGAGGTTTAATTGGAGAGAAAAGCCGCTTGAGGTGAAGAACACCACAATTCTTAAAATGATTCACGACAGTTCAGGCTTGTGCTGGTTTGTGACGTGGGGCATGGCAGGTGCTTTGGACCTGACCGCAGAAACCTTGCATGCCATAACGGGATGGAAATACACTGCTGAAGAACTCCGCAAGGCCGGGGAGAGGCTCATGCATCTGGAGCGCGCTTTCAATGTTAGACATGGTCTTACACCGGAAGATGATTACTCCGTTCCCGAAAGGCTTGTTGTGGCCCCGCCGGATGGAAGGGCTGCGGGTAGACCTATTGGTCCTCATCTGAGGGGGATGATAGACAAATATTATGAATTGATGGGATGGGATCCCGAGAGTGGAAAACCATGGGACAAGACACTCAAGGAAATGGGGTTGGATGGTGTTGCCGAGGACCTTTGGGGCTAGGTATATAGTCCGCTGCCTTATAAATGTAGGAGGTTAGAAGTGATTGCGGAAAACAATGCTACCATCGTCATTGTGGGTACATTGGATTCAAAAGGTGAAGAGGTCGGTTTTATTCGAAACAGGGTCATCCGCAGGGGATGCCAGGCGATCGTGATCGATGCCGGCGTTTTGGGACACCCTCAAGTAGAGGCGGACATAACAAGGGAAAAGATCGCAGAGCTAGGCGGGACGACCCTGGAAAGTCTGAAACAGGGGGCAAATGAGACCTCTGATAGGATTGAGATAATTCAGGTCATGATCGAAGGGGTCAAAAGAGCTGTGGGAGAGCTGGTGGAGAAGGGGGAGCTAAATGGCCTGATTAGTGTTGGTGGATCCATGGGAATGGCGATAGGGACAAGTGCAATGAAAATGGTGCCGGTGGGTACTCCCAAATTGATGCTTGGAACCCATTTCTATCCCCAATATCTTGGCGAGTCTGATCTGACTATCATGCAGTCTCCATGCGACATAATGGGGCTCAACCCGGTTACGGAGTTGACCTTGGCTCAGGGGGCCGAAGCCATATGTGCCATGGCGTCTGCCACAGGACCTATAAGGAAGAAGAGGCCTCTCGTGGGGATGACTGGGTTGGGGGTCACCACCCAGGGGGTTATGCTGGCTCAGAGACTTCTAAAAGGTAAAGGCTATGATACAGTGGTTTTCCACGGTAACTCTGTGGTGATGGATGAATTGGTGGCAAACGGGACCATCGACGGTATTCTTGATTTCTCACCTAACGAGCTCATCAGGATCTTCGTGATTGAGGAGACGCCCTGGCGAATGTCAAGGCTTGATTCAGCCGGGGAGAAGGGGATTCCTCAGGTTTTTGTTCCGGGATCTCTTGACATGATTGTGTTGAGAATGGCTAGGGAAAAAATCCCTGAAAAATACAGGGACAGAAAGATCTATAAGCATGGACCATATATCACCGGCGTAAGAACCACGGTAGAGGAGTTAAAAGAACTCGCCAGGGTCGTATCGGAAAAGATAAACAGGGCAAAGGGCCCAAGGGCCGTCGTTTTTCCCTTGGAAGGATTTTCAGCCATAGACAAAAAGGGATCATCATTTTATGACCCGGACACGGACAAGGCTTTCTTGGATGAACTGAGGGCGAATATCAATGAGGAAGTCAAGATCGTTGAAGTAAAGTCACATATCCTTGATCCAGAGTTCGTGGAGACGGTTGTTGGCGTTTATGACAGTATGAATAAATAGAGAAAGGAGGCGGTATGACCAAGAAGTTTACACGAACCGAGGTTGTAGAGCGACTTAGAAAGACAAATGAAGAAGGCAAGCCGATCCTGGTGGCATGCTGCGGGGCAGGAATTATAGCAAAATGTGCGGCACTGGCCGGCGCTGATATTATTATGACCGCGTGCACAAGTAAATCCAGACTGATGGGAGTACCTACATATCCCATGGGAGATGTGAACGAGGATATGATGGCGCTCTTTCCTGAGATCTACAATGTTGTCAAGGAGACGCCAATAATAGCCAGCCTGGAGGCGCAAGACCCCAGGTGGATGGATCTTACACTCCTTATTGAGGAGGTGGCCTCTGTTGGCTATTCAGGTATCCTGAACTACCCTACCTTTGGCCCGTTGTTTGGGCATGAGAGACGGCTTGTTAGGGAGTCGGTTGGTTTGGGATTCAACCGTGAAGTGGAAATGATGAAGATTGCAAGAGAGAATGATCTCTTTACAATTGCATATGCCTTTAATCCTGAGGATGCCAAGAGCATGGCACAAGTGCCCGTGGATTGCGTTGTGGCCCATGTGGGGACAACAGGAGGAGGTCTGGCCGGCTCCAAGACTTCTTCTTTGGAGGAAGCCGGAGAGTATGCTCAGGAAATCATCAAGGCGGCAAAATCAGTCCAAGGGGACATCTTGTGTTTGGCCCATGGCGGCCCCTTTGCAACCCCCGAAGACACAGGCTATCTCTATGCCCATACGGATGCCAAAGGATTCGTTGGAGCCTCCAGTATGGAGAGAATTCCCATAGAAAGGGCCATCAGAGAGGTCGTGACCCAGTTCAAATCTATTCCTCTGGAAAGGAAATGAAGTGAAAGCAGTTACTGAAAATGTGAAGGTCAGGACTGATGTCAGAGGCTGTAATTACGGATATGTGAGGACTTCGGGAGGCGTCGTCGTCATTGATACACCTCAATTGCCGACCAGGGCTGTGGAATTGCGTGAAGAAGCGATGGCTGCCGGTACGGTTCGGTTTCTAATCAATACTGAACATCACATCGATCATATCTTTGGAAACCATTTCTTTTCAGGGATGTGCCCGGTGATCGGCCATGAGCATATCATGGATGAATTTTGGACAGTTTCTTCGGAAGATCCCTATGCTTACATGGTGGAGGTCGTCTCAAAGGACGATCCTCAGGGGATGTCCATTTTGCCCTCTGAGCAGGACTACGT
>JABMQV010000132.1 GCA_013203065.1 Desulfobacteraceae bacterium
ATATGGCGGTGATAGGCCCTCAGCATGCAGCCGTAGTCATGCATCCGCACCCCCGTAGATTTCTGCACGGCTTTATTGACCATAGCGGAAGCGACCCTTCGGAAAAGGCTGTCGCGTCTGGGTACCCTGATGCTGCCAACCACATCAAATCCTTCCTCTGCCTTCCGGATCAGTCTCGGAATCTCCTCGGGCGGGTTCTGGAGGTCGGCATCCAGGGTAACGATAATATTACCTCTCGACTCCCCAAAGCCGGCCATAACCGCCGCATGCTGCCCGTAATTTCTGTTCAAGAATATCCCGATTACCCGGTCAGGGCTCCTTCCTGCAGCATGGGTGATGATCTCTCGAGATCTGTCGGTGCTACCGTCATCAACAAGGATGATTTCGTATGCATTGCCAAGAGTGGCACAGGCATCCAAACAACGCCGTATGAGTTCCTCCAGATTTTGCCCTTCATTATATACGGGAATGACCACCGATATGAGGGATTTTGGATTTTGGAATTCGGAATTCGGATTTTCGATTGCGGATCTCGGATCTCTGTCCTCTGACCTCTGTCCTCTGATTTCTGTCCTCTGTCCTCTGATTTCTGACCTCTGATCTTTTTCGCGTGTCATCGTCTGGATCTTTCCCTTTGGGCCGACCTTGTCAGCACCTTCTTTATTGCCTCTATTACGTCATCCACATCCTCGGGGGTCATATCAGGAAACAGGGGAAGGGAACATATACGATCGGAATTCCATTCTGTATTTGGCAGCATACCGTAGTGGGTGCCCATGGATTCCGTGTAATACTTCTGCAAGTGGACAGCACGGAAATGGAGCCCTGTGCCAATATTTCTCTTTTTAAGCTGGTGCATAAAATCATCTCGACTGAGGCCAGCCCTATCTATATCCAGGCGCACAATGAATAGATGCCAGGCGTGCCTAGTGGTATGAGGTGGATCGGAAAGGGGGATTATTTCGTCGATCTCAGAGAGGCGGTCTCGGTATTTCATGGCCAGTTCGGCCCTCTTTTTGTTCAATTCGTTGATACGGCTCAGCTGACTGAGTCCAAGAGCGGCCGCGATGTCTGTCATGTTGTATTTGTAGCCCGGCTCCAGGACCTGGGCCTGGGGAGAACGCCCTTGTGTCTGCCGGTCATAGGCATCCACGCCAAGCCCATGAAATTTCAATCTCTTAATATGCTCAAGGAGGTCCTCATCATCAGAGCAGAACATGCCCCCTTCACCCGTGGTGATGTTTTTTATGGGGTGAAAGGAGAAGATGGAGCTACCCTCTTTGCCTACAGGCCGGCCCAGATAGTGCGTACCCAGGGCGTGGGCTGTGTCTTCAATCACCGGGACCCCCTTTTGATCGGCCATTTTGCGGATGGGGTCCATATGGACTGAGGCCCCGGCAAGGTGCACGGGAACAATCAGCCTTGTCTTGGAGGAAAGGCATTTTTCCACAGCATCAGAGGAGACCATCAAGGTGTCCTTCTCGATATCAACAAAGACCGGAGTGGCCCCAACCAGTACGATATGGTTCACGGTGGAGACCCAGGTCATGGAAGGAGTAATGACTTCGTCCCCTGGTCCGATCCCAAGTGCCTTGAGGACCAGGTGCATTCCAGCCGTGGCCGAAGAAAGTGCAACGGCTCCGCCACAGCCAACGTACCGGCAGAATTCTTGTTCAAACCTGGCAGTGTTTTGTCCGGCCGTGATCCATCCTGACCGAAGGACGCGGCCGACAGCCGCAATATCCTCCTCTGTTATGGATGGACGTGAAAACGGCAGGAATTGATTTCTCACTAGGCGCTCCGAGTAATAAGATAGACTCCCACGCAGATTACCAGGATCCCGGCCCACCGAACCGGTCCCAGGGTCTCGCCGAAGAAGAGTTGGCCTGCAAAGGCCGTCGCGATGTAACCGACGCTCAGGAGAGGGTAGGCATAGCTCACATCCACCCTGGACAGGGCCATGAGCCAGACAATTACGCTGATTACATAACAAAGCAGCCCTGCCAGCACAAAGGGGCTAAGGGCCACCTTCGTCCCGATGGGCAATATGTTTTCGAAGGAAAAGGCAAAGTGTCCTACAGTGCGCATGCCCTGTTTGAGTGAAAGTTGGGCAAATGCGTTTAAAAACACTCCCAAGAGGATCAGGGGCAGGTATTGATTCATGGCCTTACGTCCTTAAAAAGATAAGATTAGCTCACTAAGGGCAAGAAAACACTTGGCCGATGGGCTGAAGACCGATATTATTACAGTTGCAGGGCTAGTCAAGAACTTCCTTGGGGCCTATGGACCACCAGGACCTTTTTTGTCAACCCATAACCGCTCATACACCTCTGCCACCTGCTCAGCGGTCACGTCCCATGTGTACCGGAGTGCCACCTGCCTGGCTTGCTGCCCCATTCGTATCCTGTTTTCTTTTTCCATTAGAAATGATAGCCCTTCGCAAAGATCACCGGCAGCCGGATTTTCTCCAAGTACAAAGCCATGAATGCCGTGGTCTATCAAATCCCTGGCCCCCACTTTTTTGGTAATAATGACGGGTAGCCCGGCCGCCATGGCCTCAAGCACGGTTATTCCAAAGGAGTCGAAGACAGATGGCATAAGAAATATGTCGCTTGCCAGATAATATTTTTCGACCTCGCGCGTGACGCCTGAAAAGATAACTCGTTCAACGATCCCCAGTTTGCGGGCCAACTTCAAGTACTTCTCTTTCTTTCCCTTCCCTACTACCAAAACCTTTAACCTTACATTTCTATCACCCCTCCCGACCATCTGGGCAACGGCCTCAAGAACAAGGCCCAGACGTTTGATCTCGAAGTTCATGCCGACGAACAGGGCGATGATGTCCGCCTTTGAGAGACCGTGACGTGCAAGGACTTCCCGTCTGCAAGCGTTTCGGTCAAGGGCGGAAAAGCGTTCTATTGTAACGCCGGGGTAGATCACGCGTATTCTGGATTCAGGGATATCATAGAGCCTGAGGAGTTCATCTCTTGCAAGGTTCGAAACAGGCAGAATCATGGGGCTCTCCGGTCGGCTCAAGGCCCTTTTTTCCACCCAGGCAACAGACCTGTCAAAAAGGCTGGGGCGCTTGCCTCTCGCTGCCGAGGTCCATGTCTTGTGAGGGATGCCGTGCATGGTGAAAAGATCCATACGGAAGATCCGGTCATGACTGTGGACCACATCAAAATCATGGGAGCCAACTCGCTTTTTTGAAAAATAGGCGAAG
>JABMQV010000133.1 GCA_013203065.1 Desulfobacteraceae bacterium
ATAGTTTGCGATATGGATGGCGAATACGATGTCATCTTCCGGAAGGGCCGGTTGGTGGGAGGCGTGTCTTCAGTTGATGACCGCTTACTGGCCATTGAAGCGGCGATCGATTTGTGGCGGCAACTGCCTCAAGAATAGACGGAGGGATTTCGAGTTTCCATATTCGGATTTGGCCTGAACATGACCTTTCGTTCAGGAACCATCTGAACCTTACCATGATTTCGAATGGAGGAAACAAGGATGTCAAAAAGAGAAAAGGCTTGTTCTCGCAGAGACTTTTTTAAAATTACAGGTGCTGCCGGGCTTGGATCTATCTTTGCCACAATGGGAAACCTTGCAGCGGCTTCTAATAAATCTGTATCAAGAAATTTAGGGAAAATAGTGGTTCCAACCCGGCCTTTCGGACAAACCGGGGTTAATGTTCCCATACTCGCCTTTGGAGGGACTCAAAACCTAGAATCAAAACAGCGCCTGTTACGGCAAGCCGTTAAAATGGGGGTGACCTATTGGGACACGGCACGCACTTACGCAGGAGGAACCAGCGAAGAGGGAATGGGAAAATATTTTGATAGATACCCTGAGGATCGAAAGAAGATATTCCTGGTCACGAAAACGCCATCTTCCGATCCCGATAGAATGACCCGACACCTCGAAACTTCCTTGGAAAGACTGAAAACTTCCCATATTGATCTCTTTTTTATCCACAAAGTTTCGGACGTGAGGGATGAAGTCAACCCGACAACCAAGGCATGGGCTGAAAGGGCAAAGGAGAAGGGCAAGATTCGTTTCTTTGGCTTTAGTACCCACAAGAATATGGAAGAATGCTTACTGGAGGGGGCCAAGTTGGGATGGATCGATGGAATTATGACCAGCTACAATTACCGGTTAATGCACAAAGATTCCATGAAAAGGGCTGTGGATGCGTGTG
Source organism: Desulfobacteraceae bacterium (assembly GCA_013203065.1). Next base: position 929 of record JABMQV010000133.1, read on the forward strand.
TTGAGGCCGGTATCGGTCTCACCGCCATGAAAACACAAGCCGGGTTTTTTGCAAGCTTTTATGCGGATACAGGCAAAGAAAATGAAACGGCTTTAAAACTCACCGAGCAATTTATGGAAAAGGGATTTACCCCTGAACAGGCGAAACTGAAAGCTGTCTGGGAGAATCCTCATATAGCCAGCATCTGTTCTAAAATGTCAAATATGACCATTTTGCAGGCGAATGTGGCCGCTGCCGTAGGCAAGACCAAATTATCCTTTCAAGACGAACGGCTTCTGGAACAATACGCACGGGAAACCGCATCCGGGTATTGTGCAGGCTGCGCCAATTTGTGTGAGACAGCGGTTGAGGGAAACATTCCCATCAGCGACATCCTGCGGTACCTTATGTATTATGACAATTACGGGAACCATGAACAGGCCGTCAGGCTCTTTAATGAAATCCCAAGTATGACGCGGAGACGTTTGGCGGGGTTTGATTATTCAAAAGCAGAGCATCTCTGCCCACAGAAAATGCCCATTGCCAAACTCATGGAAAAGACGGTTGGAAAATTCACGAAGTATGCAGTGGGATAAATCCCAGTCATGTGGAAGCGGATGTGGGACAAGCGTATCAATCATAAAGGGAGAAAATCATGGGGTTAAGAGAGTTAAACGTTGATCTTACCGGGGAACACGTCGCACTTTGGGATTCAACAAGGAAATTCATGAGCGAGGTCTGGCGGCCGGCTGCTGCAGCGTTGGATCAGCTCGCAGATCCACAGGATGTCATCGCCGAAGACTCGGTTTTGTGGGAGGTGTTTCGAAAAAGCTACGAGTTGGGTTACCACAGGATGACGTTCCCAAAAGATGTGGGCGGATTGGAGATGGACGCCTTGAGCGGGGCCCTGGTGGCGGAACTCATGGGATGGGCGGCCCCGGACCTGGCAGTGAGCCTCGGAGTATGTTCCATACCCTTTGCCTGGTCAATGTTCTCCCCTGAACCCGAACTGCAGGAACTGACCAAGAAATTCTGCGCCGATAGGGAAGGCAAAATGACGGGTTGTTGGGCAATCACCGAACCGGATCATGGATCCGATTGGATAATAATGGATAGCGAAGGGTCACAGGACCCGGCCCGTGCGCCCCAGGTGAGGGCTGTCCTGGATGGAGATCATTACGTGATCAATGGCCAGAAATCCTCCTGGGTCAGCAACGGAACCTTTGCCACCCATGCGGCCCTCTGGCTGTCTCTGGATCCCTCAAAGGGGATGGACGGGGGTGGCATCGCCGTCATCCCCCTTGATCTGCCGGGCATCTCACGGGGAAAACCCCTTAATAAAATGGGCCAGCGTGCCCTGAATCAGGGCGAGATTTTTTTTGACAATGTGAGGATACCAAAGAGCATGATGGTGGCCCAGGACCCGGTGACGTTTAAGCTGTTCTCCAATGGCCAGCTGACCATGGCCAACGGGGGTATGGCGCTCGTCTTTGCCGGTACGGCCCTGGCAGCCCTCGAATATGCCCTCCAATATGCCAAGACAAGGGTTCAGGGTGGAAAAGCGATCATTCATCATCAGAACATTCAACTAAAGATCTTTGATATGTTCGCCTCAGTCGAGGCGGCACGTTCCCTGGCCCGAAGGCAGGCCATTTACAATAAGGCCTTGATTGATCAAATGCAGCCGCCCGCGCCCCATTACGCCATGGCCGCAAAAATCTTCTGTACTGAGACGGCATTCCGGGTGGCCAGCGAGGCAATCCAGATTTTTGGCGGATACGGACTTTCCAGGGAATACCCTGTAGAGAAAATTTTTCGGGATGCCCGGGCCGCCCTGATTGAAGATGGCACCAATGAAACCCTGGCACTTGGCGGCGCAGATAAGCTGGCAAAGGGGAATGACAAATGGGTCGTCAAGGAAGGGGTTTCCCAGACACCCTCCGGGCCTGTTGAGACAGATGGAATCACCTGGGAGGAATTCAAACCGATTGTCCGTCCCGAACCAGGGACCGTGCATATGGGTGTAATGAAGGCCGATCCGGAAAAATGTACCCATTGCGGATTGTGTCTCCAGAACTGCCCGTTTCAGGCATGGGAGATGGATGAAGATGAAGTCCCCCGGATGAAAGAAGAATACGAATGTTTTAGCTGCTACAACTGTATGGCCGCTTGCCCCGCGGATGCGATCTCCATTGTGGCGTCCTATCATGTGGATTCGGGTTTTTTTAAGACCGAACCCCATGCCCTGTCTGCCAAATTGCCCTATGAACCCAAAGACGAAGGCGGCAACCCGGCGAAGTGGACCGTTGTGGAACAGACCATTTTTGAACGCCGAAGCGTCCGTAATTTCAAACCGGACCCGGTGCCCGAGCCGCTGATTCGAAGGGTGTTGGAAGCGGGCCGTTTCGCCCCCAGCAGTGGAAACTGCCAGTGCTGGAAATTTATTGTGGTCACAGACAAGGCCCTGATCAATGAACTCAATGAGGCATGTTATGGTATATTGAGCATGTTTTACACGACTTACTCTAACGACGCCATGGTAAAGGCCCTCCTCCCCATGTACCAGCAAGACCCGCAGCCCGGGTTGTTCGATCCGCGCATCATCGTGGGCGGAGCCAAGAGCATCTATGTAAAGAATGCTCCGGTCTTTCTCAATGCTCCGGTCATTATTTTTGTGGCCTGTGACGAACGGGCCATCGGGGGCCCCCAGATTCAAGCGGGTATTGCCGGACAAAACATGAATCTCGCAGCCAAGTCACTTGGGTTAGGGTTCTGCTGGAACGGTTTCAGCCAGGTGATCGAAATGATCCCGGATGTAAAGGAGAAGCTGGGCCTGAAAGATTCCTGGAAGATAAATACGGCCATGGTGCTTGGATACCCCGCCTTTAAACAGGAGGGGATCGTTCCAAGGGAGTTCCGTCCAGTCACGTGGTTCAGGGAAGGTGGCCATGGCCCCGAGATTGAAGAATAGCCGTTTCCGAGGTTTCACCCAAAACGCTTTTTACTTCCCAGGAGATCTCAAAATGACGGATACCCCGGAATTCAAATTTTATAGTGAACTCGTGGAATATCAGGCCGAGACGTTGGGCGATAAACCCTATGTCTTTCACGATGACCAGGTCATCACTTTTGCTCAATTCAACAGGGCCACCTGCAGGGCCGCTAACGGGCTCTCAGAACACGGCGCAAAGCCGGGAGAAGGTGTGGCCATCCTCATGAATAACTGCGTTGAGTATTTGCATCTTTTCTATGGGCTGCCCAGGGCGGGGTTTTACAGCGTTCCGGTCAATGTGGCCCTAAAAAAAGAGGGTCTGCGTTTTATACTGACCAACTCCGATGTCAAGTACCTTGCTGTTGACGATACCCTGTACCCCAAAGTGGCGGAACTGGGAGAACAGGTGGGTGGCATTGAAAAGGTATTTGTGCGCCGGACCTCTGAGGCATCTTTACCGCAAGGAGTAGTTGATCTGGAGACCTTGTGGGAGGTTTCTCCTGAAAAACCCCACCACACGCCCGATCCGGATGCCATTACCTTCCTGATGTATACCTCTGGGACCACAGGCTTTCCAAAAGGGGTTGTGAACAGAAACCGCAGTGCAAACATCCAGGGCATGATGGGGCTTTGCGCCTTTATTTACAAACCCGATGATATCCTCTATACCGCCCTACCCCTTTTTCATGCCAATGCCCTCATCCTCACGGCCTGCTTTTCCATGGCCGCCGGGGTTCCCTTTGGACTGGAACACAAATTCTCCGCATCCGGGTTCTGGGACTCTGTCAGACGCTATGGCGGGACTGCCTTCAACGCCCTCGGGGCCATGGTGCCCATCCTTATGAACCAGCCGGAAAGATCGGCCGATGCCGATAACCCCGTCCGCATGGTGCTGACCTCGGCCTGCCCCGCCAACCTCTGGGAACCATTTGAAAAACGATTTGGTGTGAAAATCATGGAAGGCTACGGGGCAGTGGACGGAGGCGGCGTCCTCATCATGAATTTCGGTGACGCGCCCGTGGGTTCAATGGGCAAACCCATCAATGTCAGCGAATGGAAACTGGTGGATAACAACGGGAGAGAGGTCCCCCAAGGGGAGACAGGTGAACTGATAACCAAGATCACGGACAAGAAAAGCGGTGGGGTGGAATACTACAAGAACCCCGAGGCCTCAAAAGAAAAAGTCCGTGGCGAATGGGTGCACTCCGGCGACCTCATGTATGCCGACGAGGAAGGCAACTTGTATTTTGTCGATCGCAAGAGCGATTCCATGCGTCGGAGGGGTGAGAATATTTCGTCTTTCGAGGTGGAAAACGTTGTGGAGAAGCACGCGGACGTAGCAGAATGTGCAGCCTTTGGCGTCCCGTCGGATTTGGGAGAGGATGAGGTGATGATTTGGGTGAAGCCCAAGCCCGGGAAAAACCTTGATCCCAAAGACCTTATTCGCCATTGTTCAGACAATATGGCCCACTTCATGGTGCCACGATACGTGGACCTCGTTGATGAAATCCGAAGAACGGAAACACTGAGAATTATAAAGACACGGATGAAAAAACAGGGAGTGACGGAAAGAACCTGGGACCGGGAAAAAGAGATGCCAGATTTCAAGGTCAAGTAGAAAATCCCATGGTCTGTTGAATGGTTGTCCAGATAGAGGTTCAAGGCCGGAAAACAGCGGTTTTTTGAAATTTGGGAGGTCTTTTCTTAACATCAACAAGGTCTTTTTTAATATGATTGGAGGTAACCTGATGGCACAGTTCAAGGATAAAGTCGCGATTGTGACCGGTGCGGGTTCCGGTATAGGACGTGCCCTCGCCCAAGAACTGGCTGGACGAGGGGCCAACGTTATCCTCACTGATGTAAGCGCCTCCGCAGTGCAAGAAAACGCTGAATTACTAGCAAGAACAGGCTATCGATCATCAGCTGTAACAGTCGACGTTTCAGACTACGATGCAGTCAAGAAATTGGTTGAAAATACTGCTGCCAGACACGGTAAACTGGATTATATGTTCAACAACGCAGGTATTGCTGTGGGCGGCGAGGTTCGAGATTGCTCGATTGATGACTTTCGAGACGTGCTCAACGTTAATCTTTATGGTGTCGTCAACGGCATTGCTGCTGCATATCCGATCATGGTAAAGCAGGGTCACGGACATATCATAAACACATCATCCATAGAGGGTTTGATCCCATTTCCGAATACAGTACCCTATGTAGCGAGCAAATACGCTGTGGTGGGGCTCTCAAACGCCCTGAGGATAGAAGGAGAGGATCTCGGTGTTAAGGTCAGTGTTGTTTGTCCGGGTTATATTAAAACACCGATTTTTCATACCAGTAAAATGATTAAAATTGATCGCAAAAAAATGATAGAATCTCTACCCGAACGTTTTGGGATAACCCCTGAAAAATGTGCTTTGGCGATCTTGCGTGGCGTTCAACGTAATCAGGCAATCATCGTTGTAACACGGCTTGCAAAATTTCTGTGGGTTTTGCATCGAATCAGTCCTGTTCTGACACTGCGGATGATGAGACGAGATATCAGAAAATTTCGTGCGGAGATGCGGATTGAAGATTAGCGTTTTACGGAAATTGCTTGCACAATGGTGGCAGATTGAGGCAGAATCTCCGGGTACCGTGTGAATCTTAAATTTTCCTGAGAAACTGAAAGGAGCGTGACAAATGGCAATTCCAACTTACGAAATCTATGCCCTCAAGTACGCCGGTCCATTTACCAGGCCGACACCGGTGATGCACTGGTTCCAGGATATGGATAAGAGCATCCAGGTCAATTATTATATCTTTGCGATTCGCGGGAGGGGTGAGACAATTATCGTTGACTGCGGTTGCGCCCCCAAGTTAGCCAGTGAGCGCGATTTGGCCGGATACGTCAACCCCACCGAGGTTCTGAAAAGGATCGATATTGTTGCCGAAGAAGTAAAATACGTCGTGGCTACCCATATCCATTTTGACCACATCAGCGGGATTGAATTGTTTCCACAAGCAACGTTTTTTGTGCAGGAAAGCGAGTTCAATTTTTGGATCCATGATCCGATTGCCAGCAGGGCCCCTTTCCTTTTCGTTACGGACCCGGTGGGAAATCGTTATCTTTCAGAATTGGAGGGAACGGAAAGACTTCGCCTTATTCGAGGAGATAAAGAGATCTTTCCGGGGATCGAAGTGTTGCTGTGTCCGGGTCATACCATCGGCCTTCAAACGATAGCCGTGAACACGGAAAAGGGGGTTGCCATCGTTGGCTCCGACGCGGCGCATATATCTGCCAGTTACCGCACGGACATTCCAAGTGCGCTGATTACGGATATGATCGCTTGGATGAAGAGTTACGACAAGATTCGGGCAAAGGCATCGTCCATTGATCTGGTTTTTTCAGGCCATGATGTTGACCTATTGGATCGTTACCCGAAAGTTGCCGAGGACGTTTCGCGTTTGGTTTAACATTTCAAACTTCGGGAAAAATGCGAAGGTGTTTTGTTGAAGTTCCAGGTCTCGGGTTCTAAGTTTCAGGTTTTGAGCCTTTTATAGGCCTGTTTTGAAGGTGGTGAGAAACTATCAGGTCTTTGTAACTCGCTTTCAGCGTTTCTCAACTCATACGTATATGGCTCAAGAACCAAGTATGATTTCCATTTCAAAACTCGTCAGAACATCCGTGATATGGACCAGATGGAACACGTATCTGTATTGTCGAACATTAACTAACTAATTTTGCTTGACATTTGATGCGTGATGTTCTATGAGCGTAAAACATTATTGATTCATACGGATGGATAATACGTAGGTCAAACTGACAGGGCTTTTAACAAAAGGAGGGAATTATGAAGCAAGTGAAAAAAGATCTTCAGGCGGTATCGAACATTTTAAAACAATTGACAAAAAAAACGGAAAAGATCGCCAACAAACTCGCAAAACTTGAAAAAGCCAAAGCCGCCAAAAAGCCAAAGACGAAAGTTACGAGGAAGGTAAAGGCGAAAACAGCGAGGACGGTAAAGGCGAAAACAACGAGGAAGGTAAGGGCGAAAACAGCGAGGACGGTAAAGGCAAAAGCCACGAGGAAGGTAAGGGCCAAGGTCGCAACGAAGGCGAGACCGAAAGCCAGAGCAAAAGCCAGAGCAAAGTCACCAAAGGTCTCGGCGAGCGGAACTGTCCTTGGCATTATCAAAAGGAGCAGAAAGGGCGTTGACGTCATTACATTAAGAAAAGAGAGTGATCTCGAGGGCAGAAAAATAAACGATATTGTTCACAGGCTCAAAAAAGAGGGCAAGATCAAAGCAATTTCAAGGGGTGTTTATGTAAAGGCCTAGAAGCCGGAACCAAAAAGGTCTCTCGCAAAGCCGCAAAGACGCGGAATTTTAAAGAACCATATTTTTTGTTTTCCTTTGCGAGCTTAGCGCCTTAGCGCGAGTAATGGCTTAACATCAACAAAACATTTTCGCTTTTTGCACAGAAGTTACAAACGAAGACTCCACCCCTTAACGTTGGGCCCCGCCCGCCTCGCCCGAACGAAAGCGATGGCGGGCAGGCCTGAACCTGTGAACGCTTATAACAATTTGTTATTGAAGACCTTTTCCACACTCTTGCTGCTCGTTGCCCTCCCCGCCTCTTCCATCCGGATGCCCAGAGTGTGTGGTACAGTGAATTGTCGTTGATCCGCTCCAGCGTCTCTTGTGAGACCTCCATTTCACTGTCCACGCCTATGACTTCTCAGTATAGTCGTACCAGCCCTTTCCGGTCTTCTCTCCATATTCTCCCTTGATGTAATGCTCCACAAGGCTGGGTGAAGGGAGAAGCGACCGGTCTCCGGTTTCTCTGAAGGCCTCCAAACCCATGGTATAAGACAGGTCCAGACCGGTCAGGTCGTTCAGCCGGAATGGCCCCATCGGATGTCCCGCACCAAAGACACAGGCCTTGTCAATGTCTTCTACCGTGGCAACCCCCATCTCCAAAATCCACATGGCCTCCCGGGAAATGGCCCTGAAGATGCGATTGAGGAGAAAACCATCCACCTCTTTCTTGAGATGGACTCCCATCTTTTCGAGCTTTTCACATAGGGCCATGGAGATCTGCGCGGTTTCATCCGAGGTATGGGGTCCCTGGACAACCTCCACCAGCTTCATGACCAGGGCCGGGTTAAAAAAGTGGAGATTGACCACCTTTTCAGGACGAGACGTGGCGTCAGCAATACGGGAACTGACGATGTAGGAACTGTTGGTGGCCAGAATGGCGTGAGGCGGCGCCATCTTATCCAGGTCCGCGTAAATCTTTCTTTTTAGATCGAGCACCTCAAGTACGGCCTCAATCACGTAATCGGCATCCTTGACCGCTTCCTCCAGGCTGGAGGTAAATGTGATGTTCTCGCGCGCTTGTTTTGCCTGTTCCTCAGTGAGCCTCTCCTTTTCAACGCGCCCCGGAAGGTACTTATCCACAAAGGCCTCTGCCTTCTTTAAGATCTCATCGCTCACATCCATACAGATAGTCTTGTATCCCTTTATGGCACAGAGTGTTGAGATCTGGTGCCCCATGTTGCCAGCTCCGAGAACGGATATGTTTCTCACGTCGTCGATATTCATTTTCTCCTCCTTTTTTTGAATTCTGGTTTAGAGCATCGAAAGACCCAAGTGTCTCTTGGTCCCTACCTTATTTACGGCTGAGATTCAAGCTCCAATTCCGGAACGACCATCTCGCCGGGGTTTCCTGGCATCATGCGTTTCCCATTACATATTCGGACATACTACTGCCCCCCCTTATCAACCACCGCCAAAATGAAATGTAAATCCATTTTGAGAGAGCGGTTCCAGGAAACAGCCGAACCCCACGGTTTCAAATCGCCCAAACCAGCGGGCAGAAACATTGGCGCGGAGCAAAGGACACAAGCAAAACAAAATGTTTGTCCCGCCACTTTTTTCTTGACAGGACAAGGCCAGTCAGGTTGTTTAGTTTGCGATATAATTAAGCCATGCAGACATATTTTTCGAACCCGGGAGACCCAGATGGAAAATTCAAAAAAGGATTCAGATAAGGACTGGTCAGCAGAAATCG
>JABMQV010000134.1 GCA_013203065.1 Desulfobacteraceae bacterium
ACTTGGACCTGGCCAAGGTCTGATTCATTGGGCGTCAGTTTCCCGGAGTCTATCGACAACCGTCGCCCCCGGTCTTCAAACATCTCTGTGACGTAGCCCATCACATACTCATCAAGGGTAAGCAGGGTGTCATGATTTGAGAGATACCCTCCAAAGAGGCCGAACCAGGCCTCCAGTATCTGCCGGATATGGTGGTCTTCGGCCAAGGCATAGGTTTCCCCGCCGGAAAGGTCTCGGAGCGGGGATTTGGAGGATGCCCCTTCTTCAATAGACCCGGCAAGGGGTGAATCCTGCCGCTTTAAACGGTCGAGAATCTCCTGTACGCCGGTTCGGTTTTCTTCCAACTGGTGGGCCAGATGGAGTGTGAGATGCCACTTGAGAGTATCCCCCTGGGACACGTCATGGGCGTCTTGCCCTGTTTGGCGAAGCATTTGTCTGATCTCCCATGGGGTATCCTCTGAGAGGCTTTTTTCAGAGGTCGCGCTCAGGAACGTGGCGTAACCCCTGTCCTGGTTCTGGCTCATCCAGCCTTGGTACTCAGAAAGTAGCCTGACAAAATTCCCTTCGGGCCTTAGCTCCTCAGGGGGGAACTGGACCTGAACAACCGATTCGTCGGCCATTTGAGCACCCTGGGTGGGGCCGTCCATAAACCAGGGACGATAGATGGTAAGGGGAGCAAAATGGGTAGGTATTCTCTCCAGATCCCCTTTGGTCAAATACGTATGAGGGAAAAGGGTTGCGGGCTTCTTGGTCAAACCGATAGTCAATCCTCCTGAAGTTCGGCTATGTTTTCGTAGTAGTCCAGTATCTCCGGGTTGCTCAGGGCATCCCTGTTTAGGACCGGCTGGCCCTCGATGATTTTTTTGACTGCCAGTTCCACCTTCTTCATGTTCAACGTATAGGGGACCTCAGGTACGGAAATAATCTTGGCCGGGACATGCCGTGGCGAGGCATTGGCGCGTATGAGCTTTTTTATCTTTTGCTTAAGTTCATGGGTCAAATCCTGACCTTCGGCAGGCTTGACAAAAAGAATAACACGCACGTCACCTTTCCAGTCCTGTCCCACAACCAGGCTGTCATCGATCTCTTCCATCTGTTCCACCTGACGGTAGATCTCGGCAGTGCCGATCCTGACACCACCCGGGTTCAAGGTAGCGTCGGAGCGTCCATAGATAATGACCCCGCCCGTGTCTTCCCTTATTTCAATAAAGTCGCCATGCCGCCAGACGTTGGGATACACATCGAAATAGGCGGCGTGGTATTTCTTGTTGTCAGGGTCCTCCCAGAAATAAATCGGCATGGAAGGGAAAGGGGCGCTACAAACAAGTTCACCCTTTTGGTTGTACACGGGCTTTCCATCCTCATCGTAAGATTCCACCTTCATGGCCAGGCCTCTGCATTGCAATTCGCTCGCATAGACAGGACCCATAGGGTTCCCCAAGGCAAAACATCCATTTAGGTCGGAACCGCCGGAGATGGAGGCCAACTGGATATCCTCCTTGACCTCCTTGTAGACGAACTCAAATCCTTCAACAGAGAGAGGGGAGCCGGTTGAGGTAAGGGCCTTTAAGGAACTCAAATCATAGTCCCTGCCAGGTTTGATGCCTGTCCCCATAATGGCCGAGATGTAACCCGCACTGGTACCAAATATCGTCATCTTTTCATCCTGGGCCAGCTTCCACAGGGCTCCCGGATTAGGGTGGAAAGGGTTCCCATCAAAGAGGATCAGGGTCGCCCCAACCCCCAAAGAACTTACCAACCAGTTCCACATCATCCACCCGCAGGTTGTGAAATAAAAGATTTTATCCTCCCGTTTCACATCCGTATGGAGCATCAACTCTTTTAGGTGATGCACCAAGATCCCTCCAGCACTCTGCACCATACATTTGGGAAGGCCGGTGGTGCCTGAGGTGAACATGATATAGAGGGGGTAGTCAGCGGGGAGTTGTTCAAATTCGATTTCCAAGTTTGCATCAGGTGATTTGAAATCCTTGTAGTGTATCGCATTGGGGATCTGGCTGATATCCGGATCTTTCTCTGTGTAGGGAATTACCACAACCTTTTCAATAGAAGGGATGTCCGCCAGCATATTGGAGACACGGTTGATGGAATCCAGGTTTTTTCCCTTGAAGGAATACCCATTGGCAGTAAAGAGGACCTTGGGCCTGATCTGCCCGAAACGGTCAAGTACCCCCTTGATTCCAAAATCAGGAGAACAGGACGACCAGATACCACCCATGCTGGTGGTGGCAAGCATGGCAATGATGGCCTCCGGCATGTTTGGCACAAAACCACCCACACGGTCCCCTGGTTTAACGCCCGCCTCCTTTAGAGATCTGGCAACACGGGCCACTTCATCATAAAGCTCTGCATAGGTCATTTTGAAGGAATCCTGAGCTTCTCCCTTAAAGATGAGGGCTACCTGATCATCTCTGTATCGAAGAAGATTTTCTGCAAAATTGAGCCTGGCACCCGAAAACCAGGTTGCCCCTGGCATCTTGTTGAGGTCATCCACCACCTGATCATACGGTTGAGAGGCGATGACCCCTCCGAAATCCCACATGGCGGCCCAAAAATCGGGGATATTTCCAATGGACCACTCATATAGAGGGCCATATTCGGTGAAGTTTTTGCCGGTCCTTTCATTGATAAACTGAATGAATCGGTACATATTGGTGTTTTTTACGCGCTCTTCTGAAGGCGTCCACAATAACTCTGCCATGATTACATCCCTCCATTCTTATGAGGTTTCACAGTATGTTTGCCGAAACTGGTCCAGAACTCAGAGTGATTTCTTTACCACTAATGATCTCTTTTATCAAAAAAAATAAGTAACTTCTCAATAAATTGGGGAGAAATAATGGGATTTGTGGAGTGGGTTCGGGTGTTTCTTGAAGGCGCTCTCTCAAGGTAAATTTACCTCTCACTTCCGCAG
>JABMQV010000135.1 GCA_013203065.1 Desulfobacteraceae bacterium
AGGATTGGATAAATAGTGCTCTTGATATGCCAAAGTTCAGGTTAGTCCCTCTCTCTCCTGTTTTAGCATACCGTTCAACAGCGCTACCTCAGCCTTTCCATAGTGATCCGGCCGACCAGATTATTGTTGCAACAGCACGAGAGGAAAATGCAACAATACTGACTAAAGATGAAAGAATTCTTACCTATGATAACGTTCGGAGTCTTTGGTGATTAAAGAAGTCAAAGGCAGAACAAATCGGTAGAGAAGGACTGGGCTTATCCAGTGGCTCTTAGAAAGGACTTTCTGAATCCATAAATGGTGCTGTTAGCCACTCATTTTTTCAGAGCTACGCCCAACCTCTCACCTCCACGTTAGCTTCACAAAATAGAGATCGAAATAAAACATAGAAAAGGGGTCAAGTGGAAAGCGCCGGTAAAAGCCGGCAAAGAGTAGGGGGTGAAAGTCCCCTTTTTTGGCTCTGCCTGGGGAGGTATGAATGAACATCACTCTGACTCCAATGCGTTTTCTCGAAAGGACCCTTAAGCTCTATGCCCGAAAGACGGGGGTCGTGTGCGGTAATCAACGGTTTTCGTATCTTGAGTATGGTGAACGGGTCAATAGACTCTCCAATGCCCTTTTGAAGGCGGGGATTCAGAAGGGGGATCGTATCTCCTATCTGGGATACAACTGCCATCGACTCCTCGAGGCCTACTACGGCGTCCCCCAGATCGGGGCTATCCTCCTACCCTTAAACATCCGGTTGGCTACTCATGACTTTGAATATATCCTCAACGAATCGGAGCCCAAGGTCCTGTTTCTGGACGGAGATTTTATTCCTCAGATTCAATCGATTCAGGGCAACATCTCTTCGGTAGAGCACTATATCCTCATGGATGCTATTGAAAATCCGCCAGAGTGGATCACCGGCACCTATGAAGATATGATCAAGGGGAGCTCTCCTGATAGCCCTTTTCCCCAAGGTGAGTACCCCTTTGAAGAGGACGACGTGGCCGAAATCTTCTACACCAGCGGAACCACGGGAAGGCCCAAAGGAGTCATGCTCACCCATCGCAACCTTTATCTCCATGGCCTTGAGGCACTGGCGGTGGCCCCTATGGACGAAACAGACACCCAGCTCCATCTTATCCCTCTATTTCACGTCAACGGATGGGGGGCTCCTCATTACCTAACGGCTAAGGGGGGAACCCATGTGATGGTTCAAAAATTTGATCCTCTGGAGACCATTGAGATTATCCAGAGGGAGAAGGTCACCCGCCTTGCGATGATACCCACTATGGTCAATGCCATATTGGTCTTGCCTGATTTCAAAAGATGCGACGTCTCCAGCGTCAGGGAGATCGGTATTGGCGGTGCCCCTCCACCCACAGGGATGCTTGAGCGGACGGAGGAAGCTTTTGGATCTGGATGTTTGGTGTACACCGGTTTTGGAATGACCGAAACCTGCCCTCTCATTGCTTGGCCTGAGATGGGGCCTCATCTCGACCCGGAAACCCGGATATATCGTTCCAAGAAGACCTGGGGGGTTCAAATGCTCGGCGTGGAGTTTCGAATAGTGGATTCCGAGGGCAACGACCTTCCTTGGGATGGTCAAGCAGTGGGGGAACTTCTGGTTCGTGGAGACATGGTAATGAAGGGCTACTACAAAAGCCCCGAGGAGACAAAGAAAGCGCTGGAAAATGGATGGTATCACACGGGTGATCTTGTCTCAATCGACCCAGACGGATATCTTCTTATTAAAGATCGAAAAAAGGATATCATAATCAGCGGGGGGGAAAACATCTCCTCCCTTGAGGTGGAACAGGTGCTTTATTCACATCCAGATATTCTTGAGTGTGCGGTGATCGGCAGATCGGACGAAAAATGGGGTGAAGTGGTTTTGGCCCTTGTGGTTCTGAAGGAAGGCACGCAGGCCACACCTGAGGATATCATTGAATTCGGTCGATCCAAACTAGCGCATTTCAAATCGCCCAGGGAAGTGAAAATAATCGATGAGTTTCCCCGGGGCGGAACGGGCAAAATCCTTAAGCCTATCCTCCGTGAAAAGTACGGACAAAGCTGAATTTAAGGAGTTCCACTTTGGGGTAAATTAGCCCTTCAGTGTGCTTTAAAAAATCATGGTTTCGGAATACGTACTCTCCTCGTTCGGGATTAAGTATTTATGGGAAACATGGGGACGTCTTTGATTTTATGCCATTCAGAATTTGAGAAGCTTGCGCCGGCAAAAATTGAGTCTTAA
>JABMQV010000136.1 GCA_013203065.1 Desulfobacteraceae bacterium
GGACTCCCGCATTCGCGGGAGTGACGGCCTTGAAGACTTTTTACGAGACCATCAATATTCAATCGTCAATTGTCAATGCGCTGCCCCAAAAGCTCCTCCTGGTGAAAAAAGATGTCACCGTTTTGCGGGCAATCGCATTTATAAGAGGCTCCTATGACCCCTCAACGAAGCGCGTTTGTGAAAAAAATGTGGCTCTGGTGTATCGTTATTGCCTCCGTTGTTATAGCCACCTACCTGGGCTTTATCTCCCTCGTCTTTGTCTGGATCGGTTTTACTCATGCCAACCAATCGGGCTTTTGGGTCTCTATCCTGTCCGGAACCGTATCCCTGAGTGGCAGTCTTTGGCTCTTTTTCCTAATTACAAGGCGCGTCTTGGGCCAGATGAAAGAAAAGGATCTTCTGAATATCTAGGGATCTCCACCACACCCCATTCCCATCAGCCACACTCCTCCTTATAAAATGAGACAAGAAATTCTTCATCCTTTGGTGATAGATTGAACCGCCCGGCGGCCTCTTGGATGAGTAAAGGGATTGACTTACACTCTTTCTCCTTCCGGTTCTCAGAAATCCACTTCAGCGCCTGCCTCAAGTTTTCTCCCTTCCGCTGGATCGTTGCCATGCTTTATCTCCCTTTCTACAAAACTATCCGCCCAACTTAGACGATCTAGGCACTTATCTCTCTTACTGATACATCGCCGCAGACTATCTTTCTCTCCTGGCCCTGGTCATCCTCGATTATCAGGGCACCCTTGGTGTCTATCCTGAGGGCTTTCCCACAAATCATCTCACCGCCAGCCCTCACCTCTACCCGCTTGTTGAAAAGCATTGATTCCTCATTCCATCTCTTGTAAAACCCTTGCAACTCCCCACTTAACATCATCCCGTAAGAGGACTCCAGTTTCTCAAGTATCCGGACCAGCAAATCCCCCCTGGAAATTCTCCTTCCCGTCTCAACCAGGATACTCGTTGCCGGATAAAGCATTCCTTCCTCGTCTTCGGGCCTCCAATTGACGTTCAGCCCAAGCCCCAAGACCACGTACTCGACTGACTCCTTCCATGTGGAAAACTCGGTAAGAATTCCACCCAGTTTTTTTCGGCCCACGTAAAGGTCATTGGGCCATTTGATCTTTGCCTTTAGCGCATAGCGCTCACCCATAGCTTCGATTGCCCCTAAGGCCAAAATCATTGTCAGCATGAAGGCTTTATCGGGCGGTATTTTGGGCCTCAACAAGACGGAAAAGAGCAAATTCGCATACCTCGGCGATAACCAGCGCCTCCCCATCCGCCCCCTTCCAGCTGTCTGCTCTTCACAAAGAACGAGGGTTCCTTCTGGTGCGCCATTAGCGCCCAGCTCTTTTGCTAGCCTATTGGTGGAATCCAGGGTCTTATGAAATACAATATTTCTTGAAAAGATAGATTGGCCTAAATTTTCTTGAAGGATAGCAGGTCGGAATGGATTGCTTTTTGCAAAAGATTGGTCACTGTTCTTACAGGAGACCATAAGCTAGGGGTCCTTGCTTTGAACCTACGGGCTTTGCCTCAATTTGGATATTGGAGTCATGGCGTGCTGGTTTGATCGAGGAATTGTGGAAATTCCGAGACGCATTAGTCGTCCATCAATTTGGCTACCCCTACCACCTTTTCACCTTCCCCCAGATTAATGAGCTTTACCCCTTGGGTATTCCTTCCAATGACAGAGATATCGGCCACACGCAACCGTATGATTTTTCCATGACCCGTAATGATCATCAATTGATCCTGATCGCTCACTTGATATGAATAAACAACAGGTCCGTTTCTCTCCGTGGCCTTGATGGTCAATATCCCTTTGCCGCCCCTTGACTGCCTGCGGTATTCACCTGTCTTGGTCCTTTTCCCATAGCCGTTTTTCGTAACCGTCAATATGGTTGCGCCTTCATCAAGGGTCTCCATCCCCACCACTTCATCCTCTGGTTCCATCCTGATCCCGATATTTCCGGTCGCCACCCTGCCCATACTCCTCAGGTCTTCCTCGGGAAATCGGATTGACTTTCCAAGGCGTGTACTTATGAAAATATCTTGGTCTTCGCTTGAAAGGCGGACCGCTATAAGTTCATCATCATCCCGGATCTTCACCCCGATGGTTCCTATTGCCCTCGGATTACTGTAAGCCGTAAGTTCTGTCTTCTTAACCAGCCCATTCTTGGTGGCCATGACCACGTATTTTCCTTCCTCAAAATCCCTCACGGGTAAAATCGTCGCAACCCGCTCCCCTTTTTGTAGTTGCAGAAGATTTATGATCGCTTTCCCCTTGGACATTCGCCCCGCCTCAGGGATCTCGTGGACCTTTTTCCAGTAGACACGGCCCTTATTGGTAAAAAAGAGAAAGTAATCGTGAGACGAGGCGACAAACAGGTGTTCAATAAAATCTTCTTCCTTCGGCTTGACACCGGTCAACCCTTTTCCGCCCCGGTGCTGGGCCCTATACAGGCTGATGGGATTTCTCTTGATGTATCCCTGGTGGCTGACTGTCACCACCATGTCTTCCTCGGCTATCAGATCCTCGGGGTCCAAATCCGCCACATCATCGATGAGTTCAGTTCTGCGCTCGTCCCCGTGCCTTTTCTTGTTTTCCCCCATTTCGTCTCTGATAAGCTGCAGGACGATTGCCGGATTTTCGAGGATTTCATTAAACCTGTTGATATTTTTGATTAAATCCTGGTATTCGGCGTTGATCTTTTCCCTTTCAAGGCCGGTCAACCGCTGGAGCCTCATTTCCAATATTGCCTGGGCCTGGGCCTCGGA
>JABMQV010000137.1 GCA_013203065.1 Desulfobacteraceae bacterium
CTATTCTGTTTACAGGGGGGACTACCGGTACGCCCAAAGGGGTCATGTTGAGCCACGAAAATATAAACACCGCCATTTATAATGTGGTTTTTAGTGAGCGTTCCCGTGAGAGCGACAGATCCCTATGCTTTCTCCCACTCAACCATGTCTTCGGACAGATGCACATCATGAATGCTACCATCCTGAGCGGGGGCTGTCTCGAACTGTTTCCGACCTTCGATATGGATCTCGTGCTGGAAGCGATAGCGGCCGGGCGTGTAACCAAGCTATTTGCCGTGCCCACCATTTATGTCCGACTCCTTTCCCTGAAAAGACTTAAAGAAAGGCTGGGAGGGGTTCGATACTGTTTTTCTGCCGCAACCAGCATGGCTGGAGAGATTGTTCGTCAGTGGCGAGAGAGGACCGGTCTGGCGATTTTTGAAGCCTACGGCATGACCGAGAGCGCCTCCATGGTGACCTACAACCATTATCACTGCCACGTGGCGGGTTCTGTGGGGACCCCGGTCGGGACCGTTGAAACCCGAATCATGGACCTCGAAGGCAACCTGAAAGGCACCGGAGAAAAAGGGGAGATATGTATTCGCGGCCGTAACATCATGAAGGGGTATCTCAACCGGCCTGAAGAAACCCGGTCCGTTTTCTGGGGGGACTGGTTTCGAAGCGGCGATCTGGGCGTGATTGACGACGACGGGTATCTGTTCATCGTAGACAGACTGAAAGACATGATCATCACCGGCGGGGAAAATGTCTATCCCAGCGAAATAGAGGAGGTCATCTATTCCATAGGGGAAGTGGAAGAGTGTTCGGTCATCGGCCTGCCAGACAGCGAATGGGGTGAACGGGTGACGGCCCTCATAATCCCTAAACCCGGCCGGTCCATTGATACTCTGGCACTTCAACGCTCTTTGAAGTCCAGACTCTCACCCTTCAAGGTCCCAAAGAATTACAGAATAGTGTCATCGTTCCCCAAAAGCCCGGCAGGGAAGATACTCAAGAGGGAACTAAAGAAACAACTCCTGGAACAGATGGGTAACCAGCCACGGTAAATACTCATCCACACCCCCTGTTCAGCACCACGCAGGCGGTGAGGCTACCAGTGTCAAGACGATGAGTACAGGAGCTGTGGGACATGCTTTACTAATTATATTTATTCCCACTTTTGACTCCACATTTTTCATTTTTGCGTTTTTCCACGCCCATTCCTCTACTTCAGAGCCCGTTAAGTGGTGCCAAAGACTGCAAGCCTGATTTGTGGACATAGGCTTGCCTTTTGAGATTTTCCAGCCGGGAAGTAGGTTTTTCTTGACATATTCATATAATGTAATATGTATAATGAATAATCTTAATAAGGGGTGAGATATTGAGATACGCACAGATCCGCAAAGACCGTTTGGCAGATATCGTTGGCAGTCAGCTCAAAGAATCCATTTTCGAAGGCCAATATAAGTCAGGCCAGCGCATACCGTCCGAGCACGAGTTGGTGCAGATGTTCGGCGTTAGCCGTCTAATAGTCCGCGAGGCTATCAGAGATCTGGAGCGAACCGGCCTACTCGAGGTGAAACGGGGTCCTCTGGGAGGAGCCTTTGTTCTTCCTATGAAACACGATTCCGTCTCACGCGTCATTAAAGATGTACTCAGATTAGGAAAAGCAAATGTGGCTGACATAATGGAAGTGAGGTTGGGTATTGA
The DNA here is from genome assembly GCA_013203065.1 of Desulfobacteraceae bacterium. The sequence continues at coordinate 1,690 of JABMQV010000137.1, forward strand.
ACCTGTAGTGGCTGGCTTAGCCGCTGAAAGAAGGAATGAAGAGGATTTAGAGATGCTTGCCCGCGGTTTAAAGGCAATTCCAGAAGACCCTGGAGGGGATGAATATGTTGCCTGGAATGTGGACTTCCATAGGCTTGTAGCCAGAGTATCCCACAACCCAATGTACGAAATCCTGGTGAACATCCTTATGGATTTTACAGAGGAGCTTGTGTTGAGCATCAAACCCCCGGAAAGGGTAGTGCATGACACGACCTCTCATCCAGCTATATTTGAGAAGATCAAACAAAGCGACCCTAAAGGGGCCAGCCGGAAGTTTCGGGAGCACCTGGAAGAGATACTCCCCTTGCTGCAAACCCTGGAAAAAAAGCTGCCCAAGAAACCATTGCATTGACATGAGGCAGTACTGAATAGGAATTATCAAAAGGCCTCGTTCCCAAGGGACCGGGCTGAGAATCACAGGTAGGAGGGCAAATTATGGAGCGAGAGATCAAGGAAATGTTAGACAAAAAAATCGAAGATGCCAAAAAGGTGATCCGCAAGGCGCTGGATAAGTTCAAACCCGACGAGATGGCCATCACCTGGACCGGTGGCAAGGATAGCACCATGGTGCTGTGGCTTTTCCGTCAGGTTTGCGAAGAGGACGGCGTGGAACTGCCCGTGGTGTTTTCCATCGACGAATTTGACCATTTTGACGAAATTCATGATTTCATCGACATCCAAGGCAA
>JABMQV010000138.1 GCA_013203065.1 Desulfobacteraceae bacterium
CGGTATTTCCACCATGCTTCACGCCGAAGAAACCATGAATCACGCGGACGCTGTTTTTCTGGGTGAAGCGGAAGGGAGAATGAAAAAGGTGTTTTCAGACTTTTCCGACAACCAATTACAGGGGCTCTATGACTATTTTGATGATAGACCTCCTGTGGAAATTATTCATACGGCTCGCCGGGATATCCTGAAACGGGACCTTTATAACTACAAGGGCATCCAGATGGTCGACCTTGTGCACGCGTCCAGAGGGTGTCGTTTTAATTGCTATCCATGCGCCGTAAGCTATCTTGGGGGGAGACAGTTCAGACCCCGACCCATACAGAAAGCCATTGAAGAAATGGCATCCATAGACAACAATCGGCTGTTTATCGTTGACAACTCCCTGGCCCAGAACAGGCAGTGGGAAATGGATCTTTTTCGGGAAATGATTCCCCTCAAGAAAAAATGGTGCAGCCACCCCATCGAGGATGATCCGCAGGTCTTGGATCTGGCGGCCCAGGCAGGTTCATGGTATGTCTATCAGGCCATCTTTGATACGTCCGAGTATATAAAGGAAAGAATCAAGCGATATAACGATCATGGGATAGGGGTGGAGGGGACCGTTCTTTTAGGCCTGGATAACCATACGGAGGACACTATTAAGAGGCTCATAGACTTCCTGTTGGAGATCCGCCTGGATATGGCGGAATTCACCATACTTGTACCTTTCCCCCACACAAAGGTCTTCGATGATCTCAGCAGACAGGACAGGATATTCTCCCTTGATTGGGATGATTATTCCGCGGATAAAGTCGTGTTTTATCCAAAACATATGACGCCCGAGAAGCTGCAGGAGTTGTTCTATTACGCCTGGGATGCCTTCTACAAAGATGAACCCCAGGAGATAAAGATGTTCAAGCTGCTCCAACGGGTCGCAATGAGAGAAAAGGCCGACAGGACATACAGACCCCGAAGGAGAGAGCTTGCCTCACGTGCCTTTGGCAGAAAAGTCAGGCGAATAGATGGAACGTACCTGTCCCATCAACTCTGAAACCGAAATTTCTCTGCTTCGATAGTCCGGTTCAATACTCCCGATTTGTCTAATCTCGATGGTGTTCTCGATACAGGTCGTAAAAAGAAATTTTCCAGGTGTGAAAAGCCTGTCCGTGTTCCTGATGGACAGGACCTTAACTGGGGCATTGCAGCGCTTGGCTATTTTGAACGCCCCTTCGTTAAACTCTCCCATCTTGCCATCCCGGCTTCTGGTCCCCTCTGGAAATACAAAAAGATTGCCTCCTGAAGAGAGATATCCTTGCATGTTTTCCATTTGTTCGATCATCAATGAGATGAGTTCCCCGGAAGCAGTTGCCGGGAGATAACCCGCCGTCCTCAACACCCAGCCGAAGATGGGAACTTTGAAAAAGGTATTCTTGACAATGGTTTTTTGTTTTTCAAACACGGAGATCAAGAGAATCGGATCAAGGTAAGAGACATGGTTACACACGATGACGGATGAGCGGATGGAAAAAACCTCATCCTGGATGTTGAGCTTAAGGCCAGGTACCAGCGTGCGGACACAGAAAAAAAACCCCTTGTAAAAAAAGTGGTTGATTCGTTGAAAAGAGGTCTCACGGTCCTTCGAAAACAGGAATGCCCCAAGATAGAACAAAGAGAAGAACAGCAAATAGCTGAATATATAATATATCCAGATAAGCGACGTGATGACAACATCCGCGACAAAATGAATATATCTGCGAAAGACCGACATCCGGACCTACTCGAATCTTTTGATCAGGATGCTGGTATTGACGCCGCCAAAGGCAAAATTTTGTATGGCGGCAACACGAATGGGGGATTCGTGGAGTTTCATCACATGTCGAATCATGGAACATCTTTCGTCTACTTCCTCCAAATTCAATGTGGGCGCGATTATCCCCTGTTCCATCATGTGGAGGGTGATAATCGTCTCAATGGCCCCGCAAGAACCCATGGTATGGCCCATATACCCCTTCAACCCAGTGACATACGGTAAATCGCCATAGACCCTGTGTATCGCCTGGGCCTCTATAATATCCCCCATCTTGGTAGCAGTGGCATGGGCACTTATGAAATCCACTTCGTCAGGGCTGATCTTTGCGTCCTGGAGCCCAAGCCTGATGGTCTGCGTCACGCCATCCGCATTTGGCAAAATCAGATCCCCCCCGTTATTGTTACATGAAAACCCAATGACCTCGGCAAGGATGTCAGCGCCCCGACGTTTGGCAAATTCATATTCCTCCAGCACCACAGCCCCCGCGCCTTCGCCCACCACAAGACCATCCCGCCTTACGTCAAAGGGGCGAGGCGTTAGATGCGGCGTTTCATTGAACGCCGTGGAACACGCAAGCAGATTATCAAAGACCGCGATCGTGGTCGTATCATATTCGTCCGCGCCACCGCAAATCATAGCGTCCTGCATGCCATATTTGACAGATTCATACCCGAAGCCGATGGATTGGCTGCCGGTAGTACAGGCAGTGGAAGAAGAGATCACCCTTCCGGTTATCTCAAACATCTTTGTTATATTGACAGCGGTCGTGTGCACCATTGACTTGAGATAATCCACCGCCCCTATGGACGACAACCCTGACTGAGCCTCGCTGAAAAACTTCTTGTAGATATTCCTCTGGACCGTCGGGCTGCCATGGGTTGAGCCGAAGGCCACTCCCACTCGACCGGAGGAGAGGATATTCCTGTCCAGGCCGGCCATCTCTATGGCCTCCTTTGCCACCTGGCAGGCGTAATAGGAAACCGGTCCCATCGTCTTACGATATTTGCGTTTGAAGTCATACTCAATCGCGTAACCTACCGTCCCGAAAACCTTTGAATGGATATACCGGGATAAGAGGTCATCCTCCCTCAGTCGAGTGACCCCTGACCTCCCCTGCAAAAGGCTGTCAATAATTGCGTCCTTATGATTGCCGATAGGAGTTATTGCAGCTGCTGCTGTAATCACCACTCTTCTTTCCATAACCCCTCACCTAAGGCCTTTCCTTTGCCAGCAACTCAACATAATCGCAGATCTGATTGATGGTTCGAATTTCCATGGACTGTTTTTTTTCTTCTTGCGTCAGCTCTGAGCCCATAAATTTCTCAATTTCGCTCAGCAGTTCAAGGGCATCGATGCTGTCAAATTCATACTTCTCCCTCAAGTCGTCATCCAACCCTGGATTTTCTATCTCAAATTCCTCCCGAAAGACCTCCAGGATCTTGGATTGTATCTCATCGCGTGTCATGCCATTGACCTCATCATTTTTCGCCACCTATGAGGAAAACCAGTAAACCCTTTGAGTAACTTCTCATTAAATTCGGGAGAAATAATAGGATTTCTGGAGTGGGGTTCGGGTGTTTCTTTCCGGCGCTCTCTCAAAGTGAATTTACCTCTCACTTCCGCAG
>JABMQV010000139.1 GCA_013203065.1 Desulfobacteraceae bacterium
CCCGTAAATCAGGTTCTCCCTGTTTTGAAGTCACACTATAATTAGGATGGAAAGGAGGTGACATCAAAGTATCATTGGACATAGGGACCGTTCGGGTTAGCATGAAAGGTATTACACCGCAGGGTAAGCCCTAAACCCATTGTAAACGGTAGACCCGTCCCAAGCGGCGGGGGTATGAGAAACCACAGTTTAGCTAAGGAATAGGGAGGTAAATGAGAATGAACATCGAAGAGTATGAAAAGATGGCAAAAGGAGCGTATGATAGGTTTGTTCAGACGAAGATCCCGCCCAGTGACCGTCCTGTTTATACGGGAGATCTGGCTGATGACCCAATGTCTTTTGAGCACCCTGTCCTCAACTGGGAGGACTATGCCTATCACAAGGGATGCCAGACCCAGGCAGTCGATTGGGATGAGAACATAAACTATGAGCGCATGAGGAACTATCGCGTCGAGCGTAGCCGAGAGCAATTAAAGGAATTCGGGGTGGGTGCCATCCTGTCGCTAAATGAGTGGAATACCCGCTATATAACCGGAACCTGGACACCCCACTGGACAACACCTTCATCCGGGCTGCGATACAGCCTGTTTGCAGGAAATGCAAAGGGTCCGATTGTTTATGAGAATGCGGAGATCGGGTATCATACTCGACAAATGTGCCCCTGGCTTGACAAGGTCAAAGTCGCCATAACAGGCACCGGTTGGAGCAGTATCATCATCGGTCGCGATGCCCAAAAGGCCCAAAGGGATAAGTTTGTCAAGCAGATAGTGGATGATCTCAAGTCCTATGGGCTGGAAAAAGAGCCCCTGGCACTGGATTTCTCAGATCCCGGAATCATCCAGGGGTTTGAGGATGCAGGGATCAAGGTGAGCCTTGCAGGTCAGGAATTGATGTTTCACGCCCGCAAGATCAAAAACAGGGATGAGGTGGAATGTCTGCGTGTGGCGGCTGCAATTGGGGACGCCCAGTTTCAGGCCTTCAAAGACGCCTTGAAACCCGGTGTGCGTGAAAATGAGCTTGTAGGGTTGATGCACAAGGTCGCCTATGATCTCGGGGCTGAGGTTTTTTCAGGGATTTTCTGTACATCCGGTGAGTTTAGCTGGCCAAACCCCCGTGAAACATGTGCCAATCGCATCATCCGACCGGGCGATATCGTCTATGCCGATGTCTACAACACATCCTATAACGGTTACAAGACCTGTTACTACCGAACATTCTGCTGTGGTAAGCCAACCCAGCAGATGAAGGATGACTACCAGCGGGCATTGGATTGGCTGTATGCCTCGATCGAGGTAATCAAACCGGGTATGACGACCCGGGACGTTGCCGAAAAATGGCCTGCCTCAGAGGACGTCTGGAGCGATATTCTCATCAAACATGAGGACCAGACCGCCGGGAGCAACTGGATGCATGGGATCGGGCTTACCCTCTATGAGCTTCCCATGGCATGGCGTGAAGCATCGCTCGAAAACCCGCTTCCTCTGGAGAAGGGCATGACCTTTGCCACTGAAACCCAGCTCGGAAGAATCGGGCTTGGTGCCTCAAGGATTGAAGAGATGATCCATATCACGGATACCGGTGTCGAGATTTTGACCAAGTGGCCCATCTGGGAAATCACCGAGTGCCCGCTGTAAACCCCGTTGTTTGGGACCGGCAAGGCCGGTCCCAAACTTTATAACCCAAATCCTGCCTCTTCTAGGGCAGTTGCTTGAAACCGAAAAACCCATAATCTTTCCCGTGATTGTCCGAACTGGGCACCAGTGTTGAGGTTTGCCCGGGCAAACTCAAAAAGGGAAAGCCTGGAGGATAGGAGGTTTCAAAGTGAAGTATGAAGTACGACCCATCTTTCTCGGCACAATCGAGGCCGATCTGTCGGGATTTACCTATATGGCCTTCCCGGGCACGTCCATTAAGCTGGATATTGTCATTTTTCTAATCAAAAGGACCTCCAAAAAGACCCTTGTGGACACCTGATCGTGGGCGGCCTTGATGGCCAAGTACTGGCCGGGAAAGGGTATTGACTACCAAAGTTTTGAGGAGGGTCTCGGAAAAGATACGAAAAAGCGTTAGTTGATTGGCCGCTTGGGCGCTTGGATTTTTGATATCCCCAACCTTAACTTAACGGAGAGGCTAATATGGAGAAACAGGAGAGAGTCGTCAGAAGCGTTTGCCAGGCATGTCATTGTGAATGCGGTGTTTTTGTTCATGTTCTTGACGGAAAGGTCGTCAAGATCGAGGGAGATCCTGATAACCCTATGAACAGGGGGTTTATCTGCGTCAAGGGTCGTGCACAACCTCAGGTCGCCTATCACCCTGACCGCCTCAAATACCCCATGAGGCGGGTTGGTGAGAGGGGAAGCGGGAAGTGGGAGAGGATCACATGGGATGTGGCTCTAGACGAAATAGCAGAGAAGCTCACGGAGAATAAGGAGAAAAACGGGCCTGAGTCCTTTGCCATCATTCACGGTACCGGCCCAAGGCCGACGCTTTATTCAACGACGCTCATTGCGTACGCCCTGGGCAGCCCCAACATAATCAGCGTTGATCTCCACATATGTTTTCTGCCCGGTTTCGTTGCAGAGCACTGGACCTATGCCTCTTCGGTAATCGTGGAATCCGGGCCTGATTACCTGAATTCCGACTGCATCCTGGTGTTTGCCGGCAACCCGCTGGCCTCCCACCCGCCGAGAGGGCTGGAGATCCTGGAGGCCAAGAAGAAACGGAATGCCAAGCTCATTGTGGTTGACCCTCGTCGCACCCAGTTGGCTTCAAAGGCAGATCTCTGGTTACAAATCAGACCCGGAACGGATGTGGCCCTGGCCATGGGGATGATCAAGACAATTATTGACGAGGGGCTCTACGATAAGGAGTTTGTGGACAAGTGGTGCCATGGTTTTGATGAGTTGAAGGAACGTGTGAAGGAATATCCCCTGGAAAGAGTGGGAGAGATAACGTGGGTACCGGCAGATAAGATCAGAGAGGCGGCAAGGATCTACGCAACCACAAAACCCGCTGTGCTGCATAAACGTGTGGGTGTTGAACACAACATCAACTCTACTCAGACAGTACGCGCCTTTGCCATCCTGATCGCGCTCACGGGAAATCTGGACATACCCGGGGGGAACCTCCTGCCGGTGTCTATCCCCGGGTATATCGGATGCGGTGATCTCCTTGGCGAAGACAAGAGGTTCAGACCGCCTCCGGAGGTTGAAGAGAAACGTATTGGCGCAAAGGAATTCCCTCTCATCTCCGGACCGGAGGCCATTATTCCTTTTGTCCCCGCTCCACTCGCCCATGAAGCCTTGCGTGACGGCAAACCCTATCCCATAAAGGCGGCGTTCTGCGGCGGCGGTAACCCCATCCTGAATATGCAGAATGTCAAAAGCCTCTGGGCGGCCATGAAAAACAACCTCGATCTCTTTGTGGTTGCCGATTTTTTTATGACCCCCACAGCGGAGATCGCCGATTATGTGCTCCCGGCCGCCCACTGGTTTGAGAGGGACGACACCTGTGATCTGATATACATGAACTATGTTGCGGCCAGACAAAAGGCCGTAGAGCCCCTTGCCGAGTGCTGGCACGATATGAAGATGTCCATCGAACTCATCAAGCGAATCCCCTGGGCCGATCGGAAGTATATGCCCTGGGATGATGTTGATGAATTCAATGAGGCCCTGGTGCGGGATACGGATTTCACCTTTGAGGAGCTAAAGTCAAAATCCTGTATCGCAAAAATGGAACCCCTGAGGTATAGGAAATACGAAGAAGACGGGTTTAAGACACCGACCGGGAAGATAGAGCTTTACTCAACCACCTTTGAAAGACACGGTTACGATCCTCTCCCTTTTTTCAGGGAGCCCCCGGAAAGTCCGGTGAGCACCCCTGAACTCCTAAAAGACTATCCCCTGGTTTTTTTTACAGGGAGCAGGCATCTGGAGTTTTTTCATTCAGAGGGCCGCCAGATTCCCGCATTGCGAGAGCGTGTCCCAGATCCGCTGGTTGAAGTTCACCCGGATACGGCAAAGGAGGCGGGCCTTGAGGATGGAGACTGGATATGGATCGAGACGCCGCAGGTGAAGGGTGAGCGGGTTAAGCTCAAATTAAAGGTCACCGACACTATCCATCCCAAAATGGTTCATGCCAGGCACAGCTGGTGGTTCCCGGAAAAACCGGCGCCGGAGCATGGGTGCTTTGAGTCGAATATCAATGTGATAACCACTGATGATCCACCACGGGAGGACATCTGTGCCTCTGTCCGTACAAGGGGAACACTGTGCCGGATTTACAAATAGCCCTTAATCACGAATCTTTAATTCAAAATTAGCCGGGAGAGACCTCATGCCATTATAGTGCTGTGGTCTGTTTTTACGTTCTCGGATTCCTTACTCTCATGAGACTTGCAGAATGGGTCGAGCTGCATGTCAGGGGTTCGGCCCGGGAACAGGCGCATTTAAAGGAGTTGTTAATGCACTTCGCTGTGGATACCGGTGGTACATTTACAGACCTGGTTTTTGAGGACGAAATGGGGCGTCTCCGTATGTTCAAGGCGGAGACAACTCCCCATGACCCGGTGGAAGGTATTCTGACGGCTGTCCGCTTTGCAGCGGACAGCATGTCAATCTCAATGGAGGAATTGCTTGGCAAGGGGGAGCTCTTTATCCACGGAACCACCCACGCCGTTAATGCCATCATTACTGAAAATACAGCCAAGACCGCTCTTCTCACAACAAAGGGCCATCGGGATGTGCTCGTCCTCAGAGAGGGCGGTCGACTTGAGCCGTTCAATTTCTCGGTCCCTTTCCCCAAACCGTATATCCCTCGATCGTTGACATTCGAAGTCGCCGAACGTATCGGTTCGGACGGCCAGGTCATCGAACCGTTGGATGAAGAAACGGTTGTGGAAATCATCCAGACGTTAAAGGACCTGGAGGTGGAATCGGTCGCGGTTTGCCTGCTCTGGTCCACTGTTAATCCAACCCATGAGAATAGGGTGGGGGAGTTGCTTGAGACTCACCTGCCTGATGTTCCCTATACCCTCTCCAATGTGCTTAACCCTATTTTGCGTGAATACCGGCGTGCTTCTTCGGCATGTATCGATGCGTCCCTCAAACCCCTCATGTCGCACTATCTCGGAGGTCTATCCAAGCGCCTGAAACAGGCAGGATTCAGGGGTCGTCTCCTCATGTTGACCTCCAAGGGTGGCGTCATGGACTTTGAAGATCTTGCAGCTGCACCCATCCACGCCATAGGTTCAGGGCCCTCCATGGCTCCCATCGCGGGTCGCCACTACGCCCAAATTGATATGAACACCAACACCGCTATCGTCGCCGACACGGGCGGAACGACTTATGATGTCAGCTTGGTCCGGAAGGGGGGGATTCCCATGACGCCCGAGACCTGGATCGGACAGCGTTACCGCGGCCACATCGTGGGCTTCCCTTCCGTGGATGTGAAAAGCATCGGCGCGGGGGGAGGCAGCATCGCCTGGGTTGACGAGGGCGGTTTGCTCCATGTGGGACCAACCAGCGCGGGTGCGGTGCCGGGGCCGGCCTGTTATGGAAGGGGTGGCGCAAGGCCTACCGTGACAGATGCATCCCTGGTGCTCGGCTACATCGACCCGGCATTTTTTCTGGGTGGTGCGATGAAGCTTGATGTGGATAACGCTGTAAGAGCCATTGAGGAGGAGGTGGCGCATCCTCTTGGGTTGGACCTTTTTGAAGCGGCATCAGCGATACTTCGACTCGCTACTGAAAACATGGTAGGCGCTATCGAAGAAATTACCATTCATCAGGGAATGGATCCAAGACGCGCCGTACTGGTTGGCGGTGGCGGGGCAGCCGGCCTCAACTCGGTGGCCATCGCCCGAAGGCTTGGATGCAAAACAGTGATTATCCCCGAGGTGGTGGCGGTGCTGTCTGCAGCAGGGGCATTAATATCAGACCTCCATGCGGATTACCGGGCCCTCTTTTACACATCTACGGATGGTTTCGATTTTGTTGGTGTAAATGGCATTTTGGAGTCCCTAATGACAAAATGCCGGGCCTTCATAAAGGGGCCCGGTGCAGGGGCGGTGGAGCAATCGGTTGAGATCTGGGCTGAGGCACGTTATCGGGATCAGGTCTGGGAGATTGATCTCCCCATTCGGATAAGGCACTTTGAGAAACCCGAGGACGTTACCCGTGTAAGGGAGGACTTTGACCAGTTGCATGAAGAGGTTTTTGCTTTTCGGGACCCGGATTCGGAAGTGCAATTCGTTGGGTGGCGTGCAACGGTTCGCTGCAGGCTGCGCGAGCGGGACCTGGGCAAACTCGCAAGGGACAAACCCTACACTGCCGAGACACTTCCTTCCCGAAAGGCGTATTTTAGCGACACGGGGATGGTGGATACAAAGGTCGAACTTTTTGAGGCCATTGAGCCGGAAGTTGCTAGGGAAGGACCCGCCATCATTGAGGCACCATTAACCACCGTGGTCATCGAACCAGGTGCAACGGTGGTCCGTAAAAGGAGTGGAAGTCTGGTGATAACGCCCTAAAAAACACCAAGGAATTTATCCCATCTAACATCAGTGGCCGTTGGCCGGACGTATGGAAGGTTTAAAGGAGGGAGGATGGCAAGAGCAGAGGTTGGTACGAACTCGAGTGAGACTGGGAACAAGGCGACATCTTCCCTTGACCCTGTGACCCTGGCGGTCTTGAACAAGCGTTTTGAGGCAGTGACCACCAAAATGGCCAACACGCTCTTGCGTACGGGCCGATCGGGCGTCCTCAATCTCGCCAGAGACTTCTCCACCAGCATCGTAACACGTAATTGCGAACTCCTTAGTGGTGCCGAATCTCTGCCTATCCATCATCTGAGCGGCGCGGATCTCATGGCACGGTCAATGATTGAGTTGCACCCCGAACTTCATAGGGGTGATGCATTTTTACACAACTCGCCTTACCATGGATGCTCTCACCCGGCTGACCACACCATCTTGGTCCCTGTCATGGACGATGAGGGGATACACCGATTCACCGTTTGGGTGAAAGCGCACCAGGCTGACTGCGGCAACGCCCAGCCCACCACCTACATGGGGCATGCCCGGGATGTCTATGAAGAAGGGGCTCTTATCTTTCCGGCGGTAAAGGTGCAGGAGAACTACCAAGATATCCCTGATATCATCCGCTTGTGTGAGATGCGTATCCGGGTGCCTGAGCAGTGGCGGGGGGACTATCTGGCCATGGTAGGGGCGGCACGCATCGGAGAACGCGAGATCCTGGCCATGGCAAAGGAATTTAGCTGGGAGATCCTCCACGCCTTTGAGAATGAATGGCTCGACTATAGCGAGAAGCTGATGATTGCTGCTATCGGAAAAATGCCGGCTGGCAGCGCCACCGCCACCAGCACCCACGACCCGGTTCCCGGAACCCCCGCGGAAGGCATCAGAATCCTGGTCAAAGTCAAGGTGGACACTGAAAACGCTATGATAGAGGTGGATTTGCGGGACAATCCGGACACATTGCCCTGTGGCCTCAACCTCAGCGAGGCCTGCGCCCGCACCGGGGCCATGATCGGCATTTTCAACAGCATCGATGACCCCGTTCCCACCAACGCCGGCAGCTTCCGCCGCATAAATGTACACATCAGGGAAGGCTGCATCGCTGGCGGTGGAAGGCACCCCACAAGCATGTCCGTGGCAACAACCAACCTGGCTGATCGGGTTACAAACCCTGTGCAACGGGCTTTTTCAAAAATAAAGGACAGCATAGGGCTTGCGGAATGCGGCCCCATTTTTCCGGCATCAATGGGGGTGATTTCCGGGTTTGATCCACGTAATGATAATGCTCCCTTTGTAAATCAGATTTTTCTCATGGATACTGGAGGCGCGGCCGCTGCCAAGACCGACGCCTGGCTGACCATCTGCCACGCCGGCAACGCGGGGATGTGCTTTATCGACAGCGTCGAACTGGATGAATTGCATTTCCCCATTCTGGTCAAGGCACGCTATCTTGTCCCGGACACCGAAGGTGCCGGGCGAACCATTGGGGCCCCCTCGGGTTTCTGCGAGTATGGCCCCACCGGAACCGGAACCCTTGAGGTGGTCTATGTGGCAGACGGCGCCACAAACAATGCCAAAGGAACCCTTGGTGGATACGATGGGGCAAAAATCCAAAACTATCTGAGGAATGGTGACGGAGAGGTAGAAAAGCTTCCGGCCTGTTCCGACATTATCCTAAAGCCCGGAGAGACCATCGTGTCCTATTCCTCGGGAGGAGGAGGATACGGTCCTCCCTTCGAACGTCCCGCGGAAAAGGTAAAGTATGACGTGGAAGAGGGCTGGATAACTGAGGAACGGGC
>JABMQV010000012.1 GCA_013203065.1 Desulfobacteraceae bacterium
ATTGTAAAAAGAGAAAAGCAGGTTCTCAGGGTATTCCGAAAGAAGGGCCATCATTGTCTTTCGCGTGTGAGCAAGAGATTGCCGCGTATGGCGCAGAGGCCCGTCATATCCGACGGGAGATGAAAAAACATTGAAGGTGACCTTGCATTCATGCCTGGCCAGGATTTCCATTACCCTGTGTATTTCATCAATATTTTCCCTGGTAAAAGTATATACGAATACTGCCCTTGGATCATCGCGATAATTATCTATCTGTTTGAGCAGCATATCCCTTGCTTTTCTGACTCTCAGGCTTGTCTCATCGTCCCCCCACACCGAGAGATGGATCTTGTAGTTAATGGGTTGGGGGATATGCCTTAACCCGTTTGATGCGATACTGCCCAGTGGCATTTCCTCGAAGCAGACTTGGCAAAGCTCGGGTACCAGGGATGGTTCGGCCCCGGCAAGAACAACATAGGTTATACCCCGTGCCTTCTCATCCATCATGAGTTTTCGCCAGGCTTCTGGATCTCCCTTCTCTTTGGCAAACTGTTTATCGCCTTCGTAATAATAGCAGCCTTCGCACCGTATGTTGCATCGGTTGGTCATATCATAGGTGGATTCTCTAAGAAAAAAATATTTCCGAACCTTCTCCCACCTGGCCCCTATCGCAGGGTCTGCAGTGATATCGGAAAACCTCCACCTTTTTTCTGATTCTCTTTTGACAGGGCTTGCTTGAACTTGCATTTCAACTCCTACCAAAAAAACCCACGTAAGGACTGTTGCTATTCTTCCATTTTCTCTTGAATATATTCTGCTATCAGTCGAATATTACTCAATTTTGGGTAGTCATCCTCATCAATTCGTATTCCATATTCATCCTGAAGGACCAAGGCAATCGTAGCAAGATCCATGCTGTCGATGCCCACTTCATCGATAAGGTCAATTTCAGGATCAAATGTCTCCGGTGTCACATCTTCCAACTTGAGTTCATCGATCATAATTTCAGCAACTCGGACAATTGTTACCGAAATATCAATTTTTTTGCCCATCTTTCACCTCCATTTATAAAAACATCTCACCAGCAGTCAACTGCCTTCAAAAAGCTCTTTGTCAAGGGTCTAACGCCTTTGTGATCATAATGCCGCTGCAGGCCAGTTGTCCCTTCACCATAACACGAAATGAAAATGTTTGGGGACTTTGCTCTCGATGTCTGGCAATTATTTTTATATCATCATTGGGCCTTATGATCTGTTTGAATCTCACCTTCTTTATACCGGATGCCTTCAACGCATCTTTTTTGAACGCCTGAATTGTATCAAGGACCATTTCGAGCTGAGCCACCCCGGGAAGAATCGGATCACCCGGGAAGTGGCCTGAAAACCAGAAAGAATCAGATCGTACCTTCATCTCCGCCACGATCTCATCCGGGGCAGAGCGGTTTATGTTCGTTAACGAATACCACTTCATAGTAATTGGCTTTGAGGGCTTTCAGACATCTTTTACCACCCGATCAAGTGCTCCCAGAGCGGTCCATAATGCCCCCTGGAATACATTCTCGCAAGTATTTTGGCAGTAATGTCTCCCCCTGATCCTATGACCCAATTTGCCTTTTTCCCGCCACATTCCTTGACCCGGCGGATAATCTCTTCATGGGTGATTGCCTCCGGTTTATAAAAAACTGGATTCAGCAGGCTTTGGGACGCTGATATCTGCCCCTCTTCAACTGCAATATCATAAAGAGCCGTGTAAGGATAGATGCGCATGCCACAAAAAAAGAATAAGGCGGCCTTGTCGAGCTTATCAACGTTTGAGAGAGTCCTGTCCAACGACTCAGTGCTTTCCCCGGGGCCACCCAGGAGGAAATAATGTGCCACATGTAACCCCGCATCTCTTGCAGCCCTATGGGCATCAAAGACATGGTCCGCTCGAAAAGGCTTTCGATAGCATATCAGTATATCATCTGACAACGATTCTGTCCCGAATTCCACGTGGGTGAGGCCAGCATCTGCCATAATTTTAAAATAATCTTGAGGTGGATCAATAGGGGCAAAAAATGCGCCCCAAGGGATTGAGACCCCGGACTTCATAAAGGCGCGGGCAACTTTGATGCTGTGATGATAATCTCCATTAAAGGCTGAATCAGTGACAAAAAAATACCTTGCCCCTGTCTCCTGAATCCTCAATGCTGCATCTGCCACCTCTCCCGGTGGAACAAACCTTAGTTTATGACCCTCTATGTGAGGATACGTGCAATAGATACATTGGAAACGACACCCCCTCTTTGTCTGAAGATTGAGCATGCCCCCGTTTTTCAAATAGAACTCTAGATAAGAACTGTCTGCATGAAAATTCGCTTTAAAATCGCGGCCCCAAGGGCCGGGCGCCACCCCACCCGCCTCCCTGGTGATCACGCCGGGAATATGGGAGGCTTTTTCCTGATCTTCGATCGCTCCCAGAAGGAGAGACAATCTCTCTCCTTCGCCGATTATTCCATAATCGGCCTCAAGAGCCTCCATGATTTCCCGGGGAAACAAAGTGAAACCACTCCCTCCCAAGACCAACTTTGCATGGAAATGTCCCCGAACTGTCCTTACCAATTCTCGATATTCGGCCATAAAGCCCCTTGGATCAGTGGTGTCGCTGTTATCGACATTTCGCAGTGAAATCCCGATCACATCCGGCTGGAAATCATCTATCACCTCTGCCAAGGCATCATTTTCCTCCATGTCATTCATATCCGCAAGCCTCACCTGATGATCTGTGGCAATGGCATTCGCCACATAATCAAGGCCCAACGGGTACACAGGGTAGGGTGTCTTTAGTCTGTTCGCTGAAATAAGGAGCACTTTCACCGCAACCTCTGAATAAAGAATCCACGCCCCGAAGGACGTGTGGCTTCTTGCCGAACTTATTGAGATGTTACATCAATATGAACTAACTTGTTATTTCGATTGCCGTTATAAAGTCACCGAGACCGATCAGGAGAACGCCTTTCCCATTCATATAAATCGTTTCCCCTCCATGGAGTCCACCAGGCAATTTTCCATCGAGGGCGATTCGCAAGGCAAGGACTGCGGCTACGGCTGAGGCAGACGCAAATTCACCGGTAAACCTTCTATAATCGATCACGGGCCCCTCATACCCGGAGATCGAGAGGAATTCCCTAAGCTGCTCTTGTCCCCTCCTTCGACAACAACCAGGGATACCCGCAAGGATTGCCCCGTATCTTTCATTAAACTTCCGCCCCGCACCCAGTTTGGTGATCAGGGATGAGATGACAGAAGGATTGTTTTCAAAATTTTCATAGAACGTGGGAGATATATTCAGACCTGCAGAGAATTTCCGCCGTTTCAGGCACAGCGCCCCGCCTCCATCCGAAGGCGTTTCACCGGTCCTTACCGACCTGTCAAAAAGTTCTGAGAAAACTTCATGGGACTCATCGGCCCCGATCACAAACACTGTTTCGTCAGGATCTCCTGCCATCAGGTCAGCCATCATCAAGGCCTGTTCAAAGGAGTAGTCCCCGCCCG
>JABMQV010000013.1 GCA_013203065.1 Desulfobacteraceae bacterium
CTTGGCAAGGTCATCAGACGCACCCACACGGGTAAAGATCCGGTCCACAAGACCGATTTCTGCTTTTGAGGCAGGGACAAAACTTCCCATTTGCGCCATCAGGACGGTCAGGGCAGTCTGTCTGAGGATGGTGGACTTGCCCGCCATATTGGGCCCGGTGATGATCAATACCTGCTGCTCCCCTGAATCCAGACGGATATCATTGGGTACAAAGTCCTCATCTTTCACGGTCTGCTCTATAACCGGGTGTCGTCCTTCTATGATTTCTATTCCGAGGCAATCGTTGACCTTTGGGCAGACATAGTTATTTGCCTCCGCAATCTCGGCCAGCCCAGCCAGGACATCGATCTGAGCGATGAACCCGGCGGTTTCCTTGATCCGCTGATTGTTAAGCCCTATTTTTTCCCTAATCTGCTCAAAGATCTCCCATTCCATCTCCACCCGCTTCTCTTCAGCCCCCAGCACCTGTTCTTCCACAATTTTCAAGGATTCTGTAATGTACCGTTCACCATTGGCCAGGGTTTGTTTCCTTATGTAGTCCGGAGGAACCAAGTGAAGATTGGACTTAGAGATCTGGATGTAGTACCCGAAGACCTTGTTAAATCCCACCTTCAGGCTTGATATTCCGGTCCTTTGTTGCTCTGCAAAAGCAAATTCAGTTATCCAGCTCTTCCCATCGCGGCTCAAGGAGATCAACGCATCAAGCGCATCGTCATACCCCTCTCTGATAATCCCGCCTTCCCGTACAGAAACCGGTGGATCTTCATGGATGGCCTCTTCAATCAAATCCCCAATGTCCTTTAGGGTGTCAAGCTTTGAAGCGATTTCGGAGAGTAACGTACTCGCTGATCCGCTTAGGGTATCCTTTATAAAGGGGAGTTTTTGGATGGAGGATTTGAGGGCCAAAAGATCCCTTGCGTTTGCCCTCCCCAGGGCGACGCGGCCATTTAACCGTTCCAGATCGTATATCTCTTCAAGCGTCTCCCTGAGTCTCTCTCGAGTCAAGGGATCATCTTTGAGGCAGGCCAAGGCAGCGTGCCGTTCGCGGATTTTTTCAAGGTCAATCAAGGGATATACAATCCATAGTCTCAAAAGACGGCTACCCATGGGAGTCACGGTCCTGTCTAGGATTTGAAACAGGGAACCCTTTACCGATTGCCGCCGCATGGTCTTGAGCAGTTCCAGGTGGGCACAGGTCGACTCGTCAAGAAAAACGAAATCTCCCATATGGTAAGTCACGATTTCCTTAATATGGGGTGGAAACCCCTTCTGGGTATGTCGGAGATAGTGAACGAGGGCACCGGCCGCGGTGATCCCCTGCACCATATCCTGGCATCCGAACCCAGCCAAAGACCTGACACCCAATTGTTCTTTTAGAAGGTCCCCGGCCATGCGGGAACCAAACAAATCCCTCTCTAATATCTCCAGACGGTATCGAGAAAGCCCCTTTCGTGTCGATAAAAGCCCGTTTTCAGGGATTATGAGTTCGGCAGGGTCTATCCTTCCCAGTTCATCCAAAAGTTTCTCAAATGTCTGGACCTCCGTTACCCTAAACTCGCCAGTCGAAAGTTCCAGGTGTGCCAGACCGAATATTTCACCTCTGCCAGAGGCGCCGGCAGGCCCCGCTGATATGGCGCCCATGTACAGGTGGCTTTTTTCATCCACATCACCCTCATCAATAATTGAACCGGGCGTGACGAGCCTCACCACCTCTCTTTTCATAATTCCCTTGCTGACCTTCGGGTCTTCCATCTGTTCACAAATGGCAACCTTCCTACCGCTATCCACCAACTTACCCACATAAGCATTATGGGCATGGTGAGGTACGCCGCACATGGGGACCTTTTCTCCCTTGTGGGTTCCACGGGCCGTAAGGGTAATCCCAAGTGTCCTTGAAGCAATCTGCGCATCCTCAAAAAACATTTCGTAAAAGTCGCCCATGCGGAAAAATAAGATGGCATCCGGATATTCCTCCTTGATGCGCATATACTGCCTGAGCATGGGCGTGAGTTGCGTCATATGACTACCGTTTTATACCTATTATTACAAACCTCAATGACACCGGGAGTTTGCAAGAATTTCATCAAGTTGTTGTTAAAGACCAAAACGCCGAGGTCCAAAATCATACTGAAACAGTTCGGGAGGCCTCTGTCAAATTGCCTCCGGAGTCGATCAGATCTATTGTATCCCAATTCTTGCACTGGGGGCATTGCCATTGAAGCTCCTTCGGCGAGAACCCACATTGTTTGCATTGGAATCTGAGATAGGGCATGCGTAAGAGTTGGATAAGCTCTCCGTAGGCTGCCAAGGCCTCGTCCTCTTTTCCCTGGGCCAGCAATATCTCTCCTTTGAACCTCCTGGCCTCCCAAAAGGTGGGCGCCAGTTCCAGCGCGCTGGATATCTCCGTTAAGGCACCTTCGATGTCATTTTCATTATAAAGATAACGGGCAAGTGCCAAATGAGTAAATGCATCAGAGTTCAACTCTGAACATTCCTTCAAGAAATTCTCGACTGGTTTTAGGTTTTCCATCCGTGAGTAGGCCCCTTCCAGGCGGCGATAAGCAAGGAATGTAAATTGGGGTACGTTTTCCACGACCTCTTTCCAGGTTGATATGGCCTTCTTGTATTCCTGGTTGGCAAAATAGAGGTCTCCCAAATGAAGGTAGGCGTCCACACACTCCTTATGGGTTGATACAGCCTTGTGAAAAGAAGAGGTTGCCTTGCTCAGTTCCCCCCTCTGCTGGTGGACCTTTCCCATCTCAACCAGATGGTGGGCCAGTATGTGATCATGATTCCCTTTGGTTAATCGTGCAATCTTCTGTCGTGTCCGGAAGGCATTCTCCCAGTCCTTCAACTCCTCGTAAATTCTCTCAGTCTCCTGCAGGGCCTTTACATTGCTAGGATCCTTCTGTCCCACCTTTTGGAATGTGCTCAGGGCCCGGTTCAGGAAGCCGGCCTTGCGATAATCCAAGCCCAGATCGAAGAGGGCCTGGAGGGCTATCTGCTCATCAATGGCTGGTCTCAGAATGATATTCTGCCGAATTCGGATTGCCCTATCAATATCACCCTTTGAGCGGTACAGGTTACCAAGCGCCACATAGGTCTCTATGGTATCAGAGTTTACCTGGACCGACTTGGTGAACTCCTCAATCGCCTGGTCATGATCATTGGAGAGAATGTATTGGATTCCTTTAAAGAAAGACTTGTCCCCCTTATCGGAGATTACCCTCTTGAGGCTTAAGCCCTTGTTTCGGCGTATCCCCCAGCCGATAATGAGACCGATTGCAAGGGAGATGATAGCGGACAAAAGAACCTGCTGGTTACCCGGTTCAGCGAACCATTGCCATAGCGACTGCAAATTGAAATATCTCCTCTACTGTAATCACTCCTTCGAACTGTCTGATCCTGTGAGGCTCATCCATACCACCCAGCCGTCAACCCAGCAAAGAATCACGCCCAGTCTGCGGCCCATGGGGCCTACTGCCCGGAGGGAGAGTGTGGCATTGATTTGTCCCTGTGGAAGAGGCCAATAACCGGCGTTCAGTCTCAGAGGGGTGTTGGTGTAATGGCCGCTTGCCTAGTTCAGGAGACGGGCAGGCCCGAGGACCGGGTTTTTGGGCCTAGATCAAGGTGTATACCCGGCTTTGCTGATACTGTAACACAGTATGCCCTCTTATGAGGATAAGACTTCGAGGACGACTTCTCTTATCAATATCTTCAGAGGTTACCCGCTCCATCTTGGATGACCACTTGATCAGGGGGGTTGTTTGGCAGAGATCCAAACCTTTTATTTCGGAGCAACCTGTGCCGGACGGAACGAAACTCAAATGGGTTCTTATTTATGTTTCGCGTAACTGATCAGTGCTCGCGCCTTCCGTCGTCACAGGTAAATTCCTCAAAGAATTAAGCTCCTTATCCTTTTCCCGAACGTCCCTCATGAGACTTTTGATCTGTCTTTTTAGACGGAGGCGCTCGGTGATTCCGTACAATCCCGAAGCGAGGACACCGATTAAAAAAGTGATGATCGCTATGAGGGAGAGGGGCATCTGGGAGGTTTCATAATTAAAGAAGCCTAGGTTCACCTTAAAGGTTACAGGGGTTGCCAGGGCATCATAATTTTGAACAGCCAGGATCACGACAAGCAACAAAAACAAAATCACCAGTATCACCTTTACATTTTTCATTACTCACCTCCAGGAGCTAGTTTAAGTTCTTTAAAATGGGGCAAGAGCCTGCCATAGGTTTCCTCAATGTGCTCGGGAATGACTCTGACCTCCCCAAACACGGTCATAAAATTGGTATCCCCGGTCCAGCGTGGTACAATATGGAAATGTACATGTTCCTCCATGCCAGCCCCGGCGACCTTACCGAGGTTCAATCCTACGTTAAATCCCTCCGGGTTCATTGCCTTTTTTAAGACCCCGGTGGCCTCGCGAACCATCTTCAAAAGATCCAGCATCTCATCTCGAGAGAGGGCCTCCAGATCTGAGAGATGCCTCACAGGTGCCACCAAGAGGTGTCCGTTGATATAGGGGAAACGATTCATTACTACCATGGTCAGAGGACCCACGTGCAAGATTAGTCTTGCCTCATCCTGGTTCCTATCGTGGCCGGGGCAGAAGATGCAGTCACCCCCTTCCTGGTCCGAATGGATATATTCCATTCTCCATGGTGCCCAGAGTACCTTCATACCGGCCCTCACAACGTGACAATTTCCCCGCGAATTGTATCAGAAAGTTCCAACACGCCGATTGTATATCTGGATGAGGAAGAATACCCGGTTGCGGTACCGGGATTAAATAGGAGAACCCCTTCCCTGACCCAATTTGCCGCATGATGCGAATGACCGTAGATGATCACATCTACGTCATGAAACTCGGACCGGACACGATCCTCAAGGCCAACTGAAGATCCCCATCCGTGGATGAGCCCCACCCGATAGTGCCCCAACTCCATGATCTTCTTACCGGGAAGCCTTTCCTTTACCTCAGAAGGGTCCATGTTTCCATGAACGCCATGGAAGGTCTTTCTGTTCAAAAAGTCAATAATTTCAATGGAAACAATATCACCAGCGTGCAGAATAACGTCTTTTTCGGACAGGTAATTATTGTAGATTTCCCTTAGCTCTTTAGTCACCCGGTGAAGGTGTGTATCCGAAAGGACTCCGATTTTCATCATCATTTTGTAATGAATGAGGTGTTCATCTTATGGGAAATTCAATAAAAGATCCGAAATTCGGGCCGAAAATGAAAAATCCTAAAATGTCAAGGACGGAGATTTGACCCACCGGGAGTATACCAACCTCACAAGAAAAGACAAGAGCTAACTTCGGGGGTCTTTGAAATCATTTGACTCTCAGAGATTTCTCTTGTATCCAGAAAAAAAGTGAATGGCCATTCCGCTGCCCTTTGTTTCATGCCTTTAGGCTTTGTTGGGTATAACACCTTGCCGGCAGTTGCAAATTACATTCGGATGGTTATTTATTTAAGGATAAAATAATTTAAATAAATATTTTTATCAAAAAATTGTCAAGTTTATGAGGTATAAGCAATGCCGATCTATGAATTTTATTGCCAGAACTGTCATATGATCTTTAACTTTTTTTCCAAGTCAATAAATACAGAAAAAAGACCTCAATGCCCGAAGTGCCAAACCATTAAATTGGAGCGTCGCGTCTCGGTCTTTGCCACCCCTCGAAACCGGGGTGAGGAAGAGGACGGGCCTCCCCCTGATCTGGACGAGAGCAAAATGGAAAAGGCAATGAATCTCCTTGCCAAAGAGGTGGAACATGTTGACGAAGATGATCCCAGACAAGCTGCAAACCTGATGCGCAAATTGACGGATATGACCGGATTGAACCTGGGGCCGGGCATGGAGGAGGCCCTAAATAGAATGGAGGCAGGTGAAGATCCCGAAAAAATAGAGGCGGAAATGGGAGACATTCTCGAGGGAGAAGAGCCTTTCGGTTTCAAAGAAAAATCCGCCGGAATTTCAAAAAATCGCCCCCCAAGGATTGACGAGAAGCTCTATGACCTTTAGCATAGGTGCGTTGTGTAGCCGCTTGTCAGCAACATCCTTAACCTAATTTCAAAGCCCCACCAGTTCAATGTCCCCCCAGGTGGCCATTTTGTCCTCCACGATGATCACCCCTCCCATAATCCCGTCTATCTCACCTGCCCATTTGGGAGCCCTTTCCAAGTCAGCTTTTCTCTTGACCCTGTTGCCGATGGCGGTCGCGGCGCCATCGGCCAGTGCCGCTGACGAAGAGAGAAGGCAGACGACGTCTGTGATTCCGCGGCTGAGGGAATGGCCTACCGTTCCGGACGAAGAACAGATCCCCAAAGGCATCTGAGCCACATGAATCAACAGGCCGAATTTTTCATTCAATGGAGAACGCCCCGCAAAGATAGATACGGTCACATCCCGATTGGCCTTCAGAAAGATATCCCCCCCATTCTCCACAATGACTTGATCTGTCAGCTCGAGCAAACCCTCTCCCACATTCTGAGCGATGGCGCCCGCCACTGACGCCATTGGGCCGACACCCCCTTTTCTGGTTGCCTCAATCATCTCTTTTACCAGGGCCGGGGCAAGGGGATCTTCTGTGCAGGGCGACAGGGCTGCTGCAAACCCCGGGTGACTCATGATGTATGTTTCAAGCTGGTATCGGCAATCCAGGACCAGATCCCGAGTCTCTTTTTCCAGGTTCTCCCCGGCACTGACCCATAGATCCGTTTCCTTGACCACCACGTGAAAAGTGACCAGGTCCTTGACACGGACCCGATCTCTGTAGGTTCGCTTTTGGTAACACCCCATGGTACGTTCCACCTGGCCCGAATAGAGACGGTTTTCTCCTCATGAACCCTTGTTGACTTCTCGGTGCTTTCGGCAAAATCCCAAATATCAACCACGCTACGATGACCGGTTTAGAGAGCGCCGGAGAGAAACAGCTGAACCCCACGGTGCCCGAACTTATTGAGAACTTACGAACCAAATTGGTAACGCCTTGAAATGCCGGGGACTCCCCGCCTGGGGCGGGGCGAAAATTGAAAATTGGCGATCGGTGGGGCTCGCTCCCCTTTGTCAGCGCTCTTTTCGGGAAGGAGAAGATGGTAGCAATTCTTGTGGCTCGGAGAGCAGGAAGTCCCCTTTTTCTATCCAGTCTTTCAAAATACGGGCAATTTCAAGGGCTCTCACGTGTGAGGACAGGGGAACCGCGGGTACGTCTTGCCCGTCAAAGCGGATCGTGCCGCTTTTTAGTTCGGCATAACTCACCTGGCCCAGCTTAACAGCCTCCCCTTTTGGATAATCGTTTCCGTAATCCACGACCTGGGTATGGATTTCTTCATCAGAGATGCCAGTAAAACTGGCCATTTCTTCATTGAGAATGGGGATCGGGACGCCCACACCTACTGCGAGAGAACACCCATAGCCGAGTATACTGACCCCCGCCACCCATTTTGGAGCCATCTTCTTCAACTCTCCCATAACCATAAGTGTCCCGGCAGGGCCCAGTGGGGTTCCATTTTTCCTCCTCTTGACATTTGGGTTATGCTGTGTTCCCGGGCCTATCACATATCCCATTGCGCCACCCAGAAAGATCCTGGTACCCAGGCCTATGGTCAGATAATAAGGATCGTTAAAAAGCGGGCTCAACTGGCCGGATGTGGAATAGTTGGCGTTCCCCAGGTTCGGTTTAATGACCCCCATATATGTATAGATGGTCTTTTTGGCAAGGTTGATGGCGCAATTATAATTTTGATAGGCATTTCGTGGATTTAGGAGCATCGCATACGGAAGATCGTCAAGGGTTACCTTTTTCTTAAGCTCCCTGTTCGGGTAACAGTCGGTACCATAGGCGTCGGCCTTCAGGGTGATCCTTTCTCCGGCCACAAGATCATGTATCACATGCCCTCCCCCATACTTGAACTGTCCCGGGTGGACCCTGTTCAAGGGATCGTCCTCAACCGGCTCGGTCGCTCCAATGTAAACGTCAACCGCGGCCAGACCTGCATAGGCCGGCACCCCATTCAACCAAACATGAGCAGCCTTTGTTGCAGGTTTTGTATGCCCGAAATTGAGAAACGCCCCGGATGAACACATGGGGGCGAAGGTCCCGGTGGTGACCACGTCTACCTCTTGGGCAGCCTTCTTTGATCCGTTTTCCTTGACGATATGGGTCATCTCATCGGCGGTGACCACCACAGCTTTTCCCGCCTTTATCCTGCGGTTGATATCGCTAACCGTTTTAGATATCCTTTTCTTTGCCATGCGAATGTCCCTCCTAAATATGCATTTACGCGAGGTATCATAAGGCTTATGTGCTTATCTGACAAGAAAAAATTGTAACCCCTCAATAAGTTCAGGGATATAACCGCGTGTCTTGGAATGGTGTTCGGTTGTTCCTTGGAACCGCTCTCTCAAAGTGGACTTACACCATGCTTTGGCAGTGGCTGCTTCTCTTGACTTTAATCTTGCCCTCATATAACAATAAGATAGCTATGCCATAAAGACCCCGGATCTGATGGGAACTCCCGCATCAAGGGATGGGACACCCTTTAAAGGATCGAGTTCAAGGTGATTCACCAGTAACGTCTTGCAATGAAGCCTGTGATAAAAATAGGTAGCTTGACCATTCGTGCGGATGGCTCACTGTTTTTGATTGCCGGGCCCTGCGTAATCGAAGATGAAGCCATTACCTTGGAAGTTGCCCTCTTTTTGAAAAAAACCGGGGAAGAGCTTGATATTCCGGTCATTTTCAAGACCTCTTACGACAAGGCCAACAGGACTTCGTTGAATTCTTTTAGAGGACCGGGCATCGAGAAAGGACTGGAAGTTATACAAAAAGTGAAGGACACCACCGGATTGCCGGTGTTGTCCGATGTACACAACCCCGGGGAGGTGGAAAAGGCAGCCCGTGTCCTTGATGTGATCCAGATCCCTGCCTTTTTATGCCGCCAAACAGATTTGGTTCTGGCGGCAGCACAAAGCGGAATCCCTGTTAATATCAAGAAAGGTCAATTTCTATCGCCCTGGGAGATGGAGCAGACCATTGAAAAGGCGACCTCCACCGGTAATCGTAATCTTCTCCTCACGGAGCGCGGGACTTTCTTTGGATACAACAACCTGGTCGTTGATATGAGATCCATAGCCCTGATGAAAGGATTCGGGTTTCCAGTGATATTTGACGCAACCCACAGCGTACAGCTTCCCGGGGGAGGCGGTACATGCTCCGGAGGCCAGAGGGAATTTGTGAGCCACCTCTCCAGGGCTGCTGTTGCGGCGGGCGCTGATGGGGTATTTATTGAAGTTCATCCAGATCCTGATTCCGCACTCTGCGACGGCCCCAACTCCCTTCCCCTTCATGAACTCAAACCCTTGCTGACGATGCTTAAAGAGATCCACAGCGTCGTAAGGTCCTGAGACGGCGTATTTCTTTGGTCCACCCCCCTCTGGGTCTTTGTTGATAAAATGACAACACCCCAAAGACGGCAGGCAAGCAGACCATGTTGAAAGAAAAGGCAACAAGAATTCGGCTGCTTTTCCTGGACGTGGACGGTGTGATGACCGACGGTCGCATCACCATTAATGATCGCGGGGAGGAGACCAAGTCTTTTGACGTCAAAGACGGCCTGGGTTTGAAGATGCTCATGTCAAGCGGCATCGACGTTGTCCTTATTACGGGTCGGAACTCCCGTGTGGTCAGGCTTCGCGCCGAGGAATTGGGGATCAAAGAACTTTACCAAGGTGTAACAGACAAAGGGACCCTTTGCAGACGATTGATAAATGAAAAAGGTTTAGGGAAGGAGGAGGCCTGCTGTATGGGTGATGATCTTCCCGAGTTGGTCATGTTTAAAGAGGCGGGCCTGAGAATAGCAGTGGCGGATGCTGCCAAGGAACTTCGTGAATCTGCTGACTTTGTTACAAAAAACAGCGGCGGTTATGGGGCTGTGAGGGAGGCATGTGACTGGATCCTCAAGTGCCAGGGGAAATGGTCGGCTTTGGTGGCCGAGTTCCACGGAAAATAGGCTTTACATGACAAATTGGGCGCTGATATAATATAAAGACGCCTATGAAGAAATTTTTCAAGAGACAGTGGCCCCTTTTGGGACTGGGGGCACTGCTGGCCATGGTAGCCTTTTACCTTGCCACATCCGGTGGAATGTTTCTGGATGTTCCCCTTTTGAAGGATCTCATATCTGGGGAAGGGCTCATGCTGAGAGATATTCACTATACCCATAATGACCCGGATGAAAGGGTGAAATGGGTCCTGGACGCAAAGAAGGTGAAATTTTCGGGTGACAAGAGCAAGATTTTTTTCCATGATTTTCGGTTGAGGGTGGAGCAAGAGAACAGACCGTGGTATAGATTGAAGGGTAAGAAAGGGAATTATTCCAGGGCTTCTGGAGAGATCAATCTCTGGGGCGATTTGGAA
>JABMQV010000140.1 GCA_013203065.1 Desulfobacteraceae bacterium
CCGGTGGATGCCGTGAAATTGAAGGATGAAAAGGCGGTAGTGGATCTGGATTGGTGTATCGGTTGCGGGGTATGCGCTGTCTCTTGCCCCACAGGGGCCATCTCTCTCAATCGTCGGATCGAGTCAGGGGGGCCGGACACCTTTGCCGATCTCCACGGCCGGATAAGACAGGAGCGAGGCCTTAGGTTATGAACCAGATGAACACCAACACATAAAGGAGGAAGACATGGATAAACCGATCGAAACTTACTGGCAGGTCCGTTTTGTGGAGCTGAAAAGCGAATTGGAGGACAATAACTTCGAAGTGTATCTGGCAGATAACGCCGCCGAGGCCAGAAGGATTGTACTTGAGGAGATCCTTCCAAAAACAGGGCCCAAAAGTGTCTCCTGGGGCGGCTCCATGACATTTTTGGCCACCGGTCTTTACGAGGCCATCAAAGAGGATTCAGACATTGAGATCCTGGATACATTCGACAAGGGCCTCCCCGTCGAAGAGAAGGCGGAGCTACGAAGACAGGCACTCCTTGTGGATCTTTTTATTACGGGGACAAACGCCATCACAGAATCCGGCCAGCTTGTCAATCTTGATATGATCGGGAATCGGATCGGGGGTATCACCTTTGGTCCCAAATCTGTCGTCATTATGGCAGGGCGAAACAAGGTGGTGCCAGACCTGGAGGAGGCCATGGCACGAATCAAGGAGTATGTGGCCCCCATCAATGCCGCGCGGCTGGGTATGAAGACGCCGTGTGCAAAGACCTCCTATTGTGCGGAGTGCAAAAGCCCGCAGCGCATTTGTAACACCTGGACCATTACCGAGAAAAGCTTTCCCAAGGGGAGAGTGAAGATCGTATTGATCAATGAAGATCTGGGGCTCTAGCGGCAACACGCTCTCTTAGGGCCTGGGAATCAACCCCTGTTAATCCCCAGGGGCGCTAAGAGACGCTTTTTCATCTCTCTTTCTGTCCATTTCGTATCATTTTTTTCTTTTCCGCTTTGGTAGATACTGCAGATTGCATCGGCGTAATATTCGGCGGTCTTGAAGCAGCTGGTAACAGCCTGTTCGATAACCTGCCAATCGCGTGTCCGCGTAAACCGCCCAAAGGCTTGAATCAGGTCAAGGGACAGTTCTTTTCGCAACCCATCCAGAAAGGCCACATAAAATCCCAGTGAGGCTGTTTTGCGTTTTCTTGTAATGTATCGAAGCGTACCGTATTCATTTGTGTCGGCAAGAAGATCCTTAACGGTCCGGGCAAGGAGTTCAATGGGTGTGTGAGGAAAGGTGGCGATAATCTCTCTCCATATTTGGCGGTCGAAAATGGGGTCCCTAATTCCCCCCAGCTCATGGTATATGTATGTTCCAATTTCGTTTTCAGCGATTCTTGCAAGATTTTGACGTAACTCATCTGATCCCTGTCCATTGACCCCGCAATTTTCCAAGGCAAAGCTGAGGGCCTCTCGCCCCGATTTCTTGAGAAAGAATGTCTGGTTCCATAAGAAAAGCCTTGCGGATTCCTTCCGGATGAATATAGAACCATCTTGAGATAAAGCCGGCAGGGTCAGCAGGTCACGGGCCACCTCACGGCCGAGGATATATACAGGGAATCCGTCAATCTCCATCTTATCTTCCAGGGAGGCCAGAAAAAAGGTGGGTTTCAGGCTATGGACATAGCCGGCACCATAGAAGAGACCCTGTGGCTCCAGGACCTCGTTAATGCCCGAGGCATCGAACGGGCCATATCTGTTGCCAAGGATTGTTATATCAACGAAGTCTTCAGATTCCACCCTTTCCCACTCTTCCTCCTTGTTGCCGATCCATTCCAAGATTTCCGAGGAATCCTTTTCTATCCATGGATCCAATCTGTTTTCCCACTTATAAAGATCACGCAGTCGAAGCGCCAGTCCGCAGATCGAAAAGAGGCCGGCATGGCGAGAATCGCATATGCAGCAGTTCTGAAGTATCTGGTTGGCAATGTTGTCTATTTCAATCACGTTAATCCTGTTATCCTGTCAAAGACAGCTGAGCTGTTAGTACAAATGAAAAGGAGTAAGGATTGTGAACGGTCACAGAAGGTGAACGTTTTTCCCGATCTTGGCTTCAATTTCTGATATGAGTTCATGAGATGGAAGAACCTTGAAGCGGTTGTGGGCGGAAATGATCACGTTCTTGCCCCCGGGCATAGCTACCTTGAAGTAGAGAGCGGAGTCTCCCGGATATCTGAACACGATATCCAGCAAATCCTCCAGAAGATGCCTTGATACACTTTCGTGGTCGAGGGCGAGTTCTATGGCCTTTATTGTCTCTTGCCGAATGGAGTCCAGGGTGACAATATCTTGGGCAAGTATCTTGGCCGAGTTGTCGCCCGTTTCCACTGTCCCGGTGATCAGGAGAGGATCATCGCCCTTGAGTACCGGGGCGATTCGATTAAAAAGGTCAGGGAATACGACCACCATAACAGAACCTGAGAGGTCTTCCACATTTATGTTTGCCATCTTGGCACCTCTCTTGGTTCGTTTTATCTTTAGGCTTTCAACCACACCGGCAATTTTTACCTGGCTCCTGTCCTTCAACCCAGGAAGGTCTTGCACGGCACACGTGCCCAACTTCCGAATTTCATTGGTGAACTTTGCCAGGGGATGGCCTGTAATGTAAAAACCGAGCGCTTCTTTTTCCCTTCTCAATTTGTCATTTTCATCCCACTCGTCGATGTCCGGGAACTCAAAGAGGCCCCAAGCGTCACCGTTTGCCGAATCCAGGGACCCGAACATATTCAGTTGATTGGGATCTTGGTTGACACCGCTGATTCTGAGTGCATCATCAAGGCCGGCAAGGAGCCGGGATCTGTAAATGCCTGTAAAATCAAGGGCACCGCACTCGATCAGGCCTTCGAGGACCCTCCGGTTGATCTTGGATCCTTCTATCCTCTGGCAAAATCCCAGCAGGTCCCGAAAAGGCCCGTTTTTCTCCCGCTCTTCAATGAGTGATTCCATGGCCTTTAATCCCACATTTTTTACCGCGGCGAGACCAAAGCGGATTTTTCCCCCCACCACCGAGAAGTCTGCCTGGCTTTCATTGATATCCGGGGGCAAGATCTCGATCCCCATCTCACGACATTCGGAGATGTTCTTGATGGTTTTGTCCTGGTTGCCCATATCCTGAGTCAAGAGGGCGGCCATGAACTGAACCGGATAGTGGGCCTTTAAGAACGCGGTTTGATAGGCGATCATCGCGTAGGCAGCGGAATGAGATTTGTTAAATCCGTAACCGCCAAACTTCTCTATAAGCATAAAGAGTTTCTCGGCCTTTTTCTTGACCACCCCGTTTTCAGTGGCCCCCTCAACAAAACGGGCCCTGTGTTTGGCCATCACCTCGGGCTTCTTTTTTCCGATGGCCTTTCTGAGTTCGTCCGCTTCGGCCAAGGTGTATTTGGCCAGGACTTGGGCGATCTTCATGACCTGTTCCTGATATAATATGACCCCGTAAGTTTCCTTCAGAATTGACTCAAGCTGGGGGAGTGGATACCTGATCTTGACCTTCCCATGCTTTCCGCTGATGAATTCGTCAATCATATTGCTCCCCAGAGGGCCGGGCCTGTAAAGGGCCACCAGGGCAACCATATCTCCGAACACCCCTGGCCTCATCCTTTTCAGGAGATCTTTCATGCCCGAGCTTTCCAACTGAAACACACCGGTTGTCTTTCCTTGACTTACAAGCTGATAAGCAGCCTCATCATCGAGCGGGATCCTATCAATGCGGATTCGCTCCCCTGTGGTCTCTTCGATCAGTTTGAGGGCATGCTTGATGACCGTCAGGGTCTTTAGCCCCAAGAAGTCGAATTTTATGAGACCCAGCTTTTCGATTTGACCCATTGTATACTGGGTCATTATCTCGTCTCTCGAGCCCTTGAAAAGCGGCAAGTATTCTACGAGAGGCCTGTCAGAGATAACTACCCCGGAGGCGTGGGTGGACGCATGTCTGGTGAGCCCTTCAATGGATCGGGATATTCTCAGGAGTTTTTTTGCAGGACCGTCCTTTTCTTCAAGTTGTTTCAGATCAGGCTCTTCCTGGAGGGCGTTTTCCAGAGTCACACCAGGCCTCTCCGGCACGAGCTTTGCGATACGGTCCACCTCTCCCAGTGGTATATTGAGGCTTCGCCCCACATCTCTTATGGCTCCTCTGGCCTTCATGGTCCCGAATGTGATGATCTGTCCGACGTTATCACGACCATATTTTTCGGAGACGTATCGGATCACCTCGTCCCGGCCGTTGATGCAGAAGTCGATATCGATATCCGGCATGCTTATGCGCTGAGGGTTGAGAAACCTCTCAAAGAGCAGCCCGTATTTTATTGGATCCATATCTGTTATATTCAGACAATAGGCCACCAGAGATCCGGCTGCTGATCCCCGGCCGGGGCCCACGGGTATGTCACAGCGACGGGCGTAGTCGATAAAATCCGCAACGATCAGGAAATAGCCGGCAAAACCCATCTCTTGGATGACATCCAGCTCGTAATCGAGCCTTTCCTGGTATTCCTGCACCATTTCATCAGGGACGGCTTCCGGCCTTTCCCCATTCCCAAACAGCCTCTTCTTAAGACCGGTCTTGGACTCGTCCACCAGGATTTCGTTTAGACTTCTGTTTTCGGGGACCTGGAAGACCGGGTATTTGTAGTTGCCAAATTCCATTTCATAATGGCAGAGACTGGCAACATGGGTGGTGTTTTCAAGGGCATCTTCAAATCCATGGAGGGCCAGCGCCATTTCATCGGGGGACTTGAAATAGAATTCGTTGTTGGAAAATTTGAGCCTTTTTTCATCATCGGTGGTCTTGCCTGTCTGAATACACAGAAGCACGTCGTGCGCCTCCGCATCACTCTGCTCAAGGTAATGACAGTCATTGGTTGCCACTAGGGGAATGGAGAGGTCCTTTGACAGCTCTTTTAGGGCCTTGTTCACCTTGATTTGCTCTGGCAGGTAATTGGCCTGCACCTCCAGATAGAACCGGTCATTGTCAAAGACAGATGCCAGCTCCAACGCCCTTTCTCTGGCCGTCTCGATTCGGTCAGTCCTGATGAAGAAAGGGATGCTTCCTTTCAGGCAGGCCGAAAACGCCATGAGCCCGGAATTGTGTTGCTTTAAAAGCTCCAGGTCCACGCGAGGGTGATAGTAGAATCCCTCTAGGTGTCCCAGGGTTACCAGCTGGCTCAGGTTTCGGTAGCCTTCCTCGTTCATTACCAGAAGGACAAGATGGTGGGCGTTGGGCCCGCCACCCGGGGACGGGGATCGCTCCCGCCTGTCCCCCGGCGCAACGTACAATTCACACCCGATGATAGGCTTGATTCCTGCCTTGATTGCATGATCGTAAAATTGAACCGCCCCGAACATGTTGCCGTGGTCCGTGATTGCAACGGCCTCCATATTCAGGTCCCTGGATTTTTCCAGCAATTGATCAATGCGAATGGCCCCGTCCAAAAGGCTGTATTCGGTGTGGACATGAAGGTGAAGAAAGGGTGAATGCTCTGCCACTTTATTGCCCTCTATGTAATTTTAACCGGGTTTACCGGTTGTAAGCAAATTAGAAAGTATGATACGCTATAGCTCTCTGATCATCAAGGACGTTTTCATGATGGTGCATTTCTAATCTTGGCGTAAGCCTGTCGGCTATAGAAATACTCGCATACAGACGGAGGCCGATACTCCGGTATCTTCACTGTTGGCACACCACCGACTGCAACGGAATTTTTAATAACCAATTGTCTTGATTTACACCCAAAACGAGACCCAAATAACAGAAATACCATGGACGCGATTTTAAAAGACAGAGTTGAGAGGCTTAGGAATGAA
>JABMQV010000014.1 GCA_013203065.1 Desulfobacteraceae bacterium
ATTCCAACGGGAACGTAACATTATCCTCAGGTCATGAAAACACTTGTTACAATCTTTCCAATGACGGATTTCCGGGGTTTGCCTCTTTTTCCAATCTTCACTAATGTGGGTATCCATAGATAGAATTTCTGAATCCGCCATTTTTTTCTTGCAAAGGAAAACGAATAGTGTTAAAAAATTTGATTCAAAATTTTTCCAATAGGAAGCTCTCGGATTTTATCGATTTTGTCTGCCGCTCTTTTCTAGAAGAACTTTGGGCGCGACGCAAATCGGTTTTGACAAAATATATCAGGTTGGCCCGGTAATCTCAAGTTTTTATTAGGGTC
The DNA here is from genome assembly GCA_013203065.1 of Desulfobacteraceae bacterium. Next base: position 327 of record JABMQV010000014.1, read on the forward strand.
AGATCACACATCCGGAATCTTGCCCGGTGCCTTGCTGATCGTAAGGTGCGAGTCACTCCGGACCTAGGAAAAACCGTGGCAAAGAGATCACCAAGGATCTCTAAAAAAGGAGGATTGGATGGCAATAATTAATATGAAACAGCTTTTGGAGTCCGGTGTACACTTTGGCCACCAGACAAGACGCTGGAACCCCAAGATGAAATCTTATATATTTGGGGCTCGCAACGGGATTCACATCATAGATCTTCAAAAGACTGTAAGGCTATTTAAGTTGGCCTATGATTTCGTTGCAAAAATTGTCTCCGAGGGGTATCCGGTTGTTTTTGTAGGGACCAAGAAACAGGCCCGTGACTCTGTTATCGAAGAAAGCGAGCGGTGCGGCATGTTTAATGTGGTGAACCGTTGGCTCGGGGGAACCCTCACCAATTTCCAGACGATCCGAAAGAGTATCGCTCGTCTGAAGGATTTGGAGGCAATGAAGGAGGACGGTTCCATCAATCGGTATAAGAAAAAGGAAATTCTGAAGATGGAGAAGGAACTGTTCAAGCTGAACAGAAATCTCGGGGGCATCAAGAATATGGATGAACTGCCCGGGGCCGTCTTTGTCGTTGACCCTAAGCGGGAAAAAATCGCAGTCAGAGAGGCCAGAAAGCTGGGGATTCCGGTAATCGCCATTGCTGATTCCAATTGCGATCCCGATGACATAGACTTTATTATTCCCGGTAATGATGATGCCATACGAGCCATAAGGCTGATCTGTTCAAAGATAGCCGATGCATGCGTGGAAGGTCACGATATTGCAGAAGAGCGATTGAGGGCAGAGGCCGAATTAATCAGGGAGCAAGAGGCAGCAGAAGAAGCTGAAACGCCAGAAGCGGTTGCACCTCAGGAGGATGATCAGGGAGGCCCGGAGATTATCATTCTTCCACGAAAGGAAGGACCGGAGGTAACAGGTGAGGCTGGGTCGGAAGAATCACGAATTGATACCGCTTAAGGATCGAATGTAGGGCTTATCACGAAAAGAATGATGGAGGGGAATAGACTTTGACAGTTTCAACTTCACTAATAAAAGAGCTGAGAGAAAAAACAGGTGTCGGCATAATGGACTGCAAGACAGCCCTTAAAGAATGTAATGGAGACATCGACGGGGCGATTGATTATTTGAGAAAAAAGGGGATCGCCACTGCCAAAAAGCGGGGGGGGCGCGCCACTTCTCAGGGGCAGGTTCAATCCTACATCCATGCCGGCGGAAAGATAGGGGTCTTAGTGGAGGCAAACTGTGAAACCGATTTCACGGGGAAGACCGAAGACTTCACGACCTTTGTAAAAGATATAGCCATTCAGATTGCAGCTACCAATCCGTATGCCATTGACCGTGAAAGGGTGCCTGATGATATCCTCGAAAAAGAGAAGGAGATCTACGCCACCCAGGCGAGGGAATCGGGTAAGCCGGAGAAGGTGATCGAAAGAATTGTTGAAGGAAAGCTTAAGAAATTTTTCTCAGAGGCCTGTCTCTTGGAGCAACCATTTGTCAAGAATCCCGACATAACGGTCCAGGATTTATTAAACGATATGATCGCCAAGACCGGAGAGAATATCGTGATCAGGCGGTTTGTGAGATTTCAACTGGGTGAGTCATGAAAGATGAAATAATTGCCGAACTTCGTGAGAAGATGACAAAGACGGGAGAGGCATTGAAGCGGGATTTCAATAAGATCAGGACCGGTCGGGCCTCCACCGCATTGCTGGATGACATAAGGGTCGACTGCTACGAGACCCAGATGCCGATTGAACAGGTTGCCTCCATCGCTGTACCCGAAAGTCGCCTCATCACCATCCAGCCCTGGGATCAGTCAATCATTGGGGAGATAGAAAAGAGTATCCTCAAGTCTGAACTGGGTCTGACTCCCATGAACGACGGAAAGATAATTAGGATACCCATTCCGCCTTTGACAGAAGAAAGGCGTAAGGAATTGGCGAAACTGGCGAGAAAAATGGCTGAGGAATGCAAAATTTCGATTCGCAACCACAGGCGAGATGCCAATGAAATGTTTAAGGAACTGAACAAAGAAAAGGAAATATCAGAGGATGAATTTCATAAGTCCCAGGACGAGGTGCAAAAAATAACCGATGAATTTATCAAAAAGACAGATGAGATCACTGCCGAAAAGGAAAAAGAAATCTTGGAATTCTGATCCTCAGCGTCTCATCCCCTCAGCCTTTTCAACTCCTCTAAGCCCCTATTAAGCCCCCTGACCTTGACAAACCGCAATCGGGGAATCGCCAAAACTCCTGACCCGGTAAACTGCAAAAATGAAAAGTGAACCAAAATGATTACCATAGACTCCAATAAGTTGCCAGAGCACGTGGCCATCATCATGGACGGCAACGGCCGGTGGGCCAAGAAGAGATCCATAAATCGCGTCCGCGGGCACCAGCAAGGGGCTGAAACAGTCAGAAAAATTGTGAGAACCAGCCGTGAGATGGGCCTGCAGTGGCTTACCCTTTACGCCTTTTCAGAGGAAAACTGGAAGAGGCCCCAAAGAGAAATTGGGGCCCTTATGAAGCTCCTAAAACGTTTTCTCAAGGGAGAGCTGGAGGAGATGCAAGAGAACGGGATAAGGCTTCAAAGCATTGGTAGAATAGAAAAACTCCCGGAAGATACCCGTAAAGTTCTCCTTGATGTCATGGATCAGACTGCTTCCAATAAAGACATGGTCCTGACACTGGCCCTCAGCTACGGGGGCAGGCAGGAGATCCTGGATGCAACCCGGAAGATAGGTGCTGAAATAGAAAAAGGGAAGATCAGTGCTGATGAGATTTCGGAACAATTGATTTCAAATTCGCTTTATTCGGCAGAGATGCCCGACCCTGAGTTACTCATTAGGACCAGCGGTGAATACCGGGTTAGTAATTTTCTCCTATGGCAAATAGCCTACACCGAGATCTATATTACCCCGACCCTGTGGCCGGACTTCAGCAAAGACGAATATCTTGAGGCGATACAGAACTTTCAAGAGAGGGAAAGGAGATTCGGAGGCACGAAGGCGGAATAAAGAGAGTACTTTTCAAGGAAGATAGATGCATTTAAAGCGATGGCTTACGGCCATAGTTCTCATACCAATTCTGATACTTGTCATAGGCCCGGGGCCGAGATGGATATTTTATATCTTACTCTGCGTTGTATCCCTGGCTGGCCTGGCAGAGTTCTATCGGATAAGCGGTGCTCATCTTCCAAGGTTTGTGAGGTGGTCCTGCCATTTTCTTACATTGCTATTGTTCCTTGCCATCTACTTGCGGCAGATCTTACTTGCACCCGTAATTATTGTGTTGTGGGCGCTGGTTCCCATGACTTACTTCATGCTAGCCCACCCATCACCCGACCGGGAATTGTCATCAGATATTAGCAAGGCGGTCTTGGGACCCGTTTATGTGGTACTCCCCCTTGCCCTCCTGGAATTGATAGATATACTACCCAACGGCAACCTCTGGATCTTCTTCCTCCTTTCTGTCATTATCGCCAGTGATACCTTTGCATTTTACGCTGGAAGACTTCTCGGAAGGCATAAACTCCATGAGGCTATCAGCCCCGGAAAGACATGGGAAGGTGCCATAGGAGGGGTCATTGGAAGCCTGTTAGCCGCGATCCTTTTCCTGAAGATAGTACCTATCCACCCGTTGAATATGGGGATACTGCTCCTTGCCTTTGCCCTCTCAGTTTCCGGCCAGGCGGGCGATCTGGTGGAATCCATGTTAAAAAGGTGCCAGGGGGTAAAGGATTCAGGTCGTATCCTTCCCGGGCATGGCGGGATTCTGGACAGAATCGATGGCGTTATCTTTGCCATCCCCGTACTGTATCTGTATATATCTCTCTGGGTGATATGAGATAAATGAGGGGAAATGAAAAAAATAACCCTATTGGGTTCTACCGGCTCCATCGGAGTTAATGCCCTAAAAGTGATTCAGGACAACCCTGAGAAGTACAAGGTAGTGGCCTTGGCGGCCGGTAGAAACCTTGACCTTCTTGCAGAACAGATTGAAGGTTTCCGGCCTATTGCTGTCGCAGTCTTGGAAGAAAGCCTTGGTTCAAGACTGAAGGATCGTATCGGTAGCACTGCGGCGACGGAGGTACTTTCCGGGGTCGAAGGGTTCATACACCTTGCCACCCTGGATGAGGTTGACACTGTTATCTCGGCCATGACCGGCGCAGCCGGCCTGCTACCTACGTATGAGGCGATCAGGGCGGGGAAAAACATCGCGCTGGCTAACAAGGAAACCATGGTAATGGCCGGCCATCTGGTGATGACGGAGGTGGAGAGAAATCGGGTATCGTTAACCCCCATTGACAGTGAACACAGCGCCATACTCCAATCTTTACAGGGTCACACCAAAGAGGATATGAGACGTGTAATCCTGACCGCATCCGGGGGGCCTTTCAGGGACATGCCTATGGAACGGATGAGGACCATCACCCCGGCCCAGGCCCTGGACCATCCCAACTGGAATATGGGACCCAAGATCAGTATCGATTCAGCGACCATGATGAATAAGGGACTCGAAACCATCGAAGCCAAATGGCTTTTTGATTTGGACATGGATCAGATTGGCATTCTCATACACCCCCAGAGTATTGTCCATTCCATGGTTGAATATAAGGACGGGTCTATCATCGCCCAATTGGGAATCCCTGACATGATGATTCCCATATCCTATGCCCTCTCGTTTCCCCATCATTTGGAGAACAGGCTTTCCACCCTCCAGTTGGAGCAAGTCGGGATGTTAAATTTTGAAAAACCGGATATGAAGAGGTTCCCATGCCTTGAACTGGCGCTTAGGGCAGCGGAAATCGGTGGGAGCATGCCAGCGGTCCTAAACGGGGCAAACGAGATCGCAGTTGATTCCTTCTTGCAGGGAAAAATGGGGTTTCTAGATATCCCCAAACTAATTGAGAAGAGTATGGCGGCGCACCGATCCTACCCTATTGAGAGTATCGAGATGGTTATGGAGGCAGACAGCTGGGCCCGCAAGACGGCTCTGGAACTATTGAAGAAGGGGATCAAATGAGAGATTCCCTGGAATGTGCTTGAAAATCTGGATACCTCCTGCATGTACAAGGTACTTGACACTCGCAGGTGCAAAATTCTTTCATTTTGATCAACAGATTTATTGAAATGTTTTCCTTATTCACCCAAAACCCGCGGTTATGACGGGTATTTGTTAAGCAAAAAGAGGTTCGGAGCGACCTATGCATATTTTTCTCTACTA
>JABMQV010000141.1 GCA_013203065.1 Desulfobacteraceae bacterium
GAGGTTCACGAGGCCTTCCTGTTTCAGGGTACCTTGTTGATAGACCTGGATATCCAGACAATGCTCCGTGCGCTTCGGGTCCCGACGGAAAAGCTGAAAGACAAAGAAATCGATTCCCTCAAAGAGCGGATGACCTGCCTGAAATGGGAACTGGGGGAGGTTCCCCCGATGAAACTGGTCAAAGATGCCATCCTGAAGGGATTTGGCGAGACATTTGGGGTGGGATTTGAATCCGAAGACCTGACCCGGTGGGAAAACGATTACTTCTGCGATCACCTGGAGAAATTCAGATCAGACAGTTGGGTCCGGAAAATACGCCGCTCACCACGAGATGATCGTCACCTCTATTCGGTCCACAAGGCCCCCGGCGGCCTCATACGCCTTTCGCTCCTGGTTGACGATGTGCGCGATTGCATAAAGATGGCCCTGATAACCGGGGATTTTTTTTCGTATCCTAAAAGGACCGTTTTGGATCTGGAGGCCAGGCTGAGAAACTGCAGATGCAGCAAGATAGAAGAGACGGTGAGGTCATTTTTTGAAGAGGCAAACCCTGTGATGCCCGGGGTTACGCCCGATGACTTTATCCATGCCATTTTTGACGCCCTCAGGAAGCGTGACCTTACCAAGCTGGGATTGACCGTAAAAGAGGCGAACCATATCCACATGGTCAACGGCGCCATTGAACAGATGCCCGAGGCCAGTGTGGTTCTTCTCCCCTACTGTGCAAAGCTGGTCAGTTGTGAATTCCGCTATGACAAGGATTGCATCTCCTGCGGGGGGTGCACCGTAGGGGTCGCCTATGAGCTGGCCCGCAACCACAATATGGAACCCATCACCATCGTTGATTTTGAGGATCTGCAAACCACGTTGGCCGAAATGAAGGCAAGGGGGGTCAAGGGATATCTGGGATGCTGCTGTGATCCTTTTTTTGTCAAGCATCGCGAGGATTTTGAAAAGGCCGGGATGGCCGGATTGCTGATAGATGTGGAAAATACGAGCTGTTATGACCTGGATCAGGAGCAGGATGCAAAAGAGGGGAAATTTGAAGGGGAGACACAACTCAAACTCAGCGTCCTTGAAAAGGTGATAGGCGGCACACGGTGAGAGACACCAGGTTGGTCGACGTATTGATCGTGGGGGCCGGGCCGGCTGGGACTTCTGCGGCGCGGACGGCAGCCGGGGCCGGGGCGGATGTGCTGGTCATAGAGCGACGGAGGCGGATCGGAGAACCGGTTCGGTGCGCCGAGTATATTCCCCGTCTCTTGACGCAAGCTGTGAAAATCCCGCCAGAGGTCATTTCACAGGAGATCCGGGGCATGATAACCTTCCTTCCCGGTGGTGAGCAAATCAGAAAAAACGCCCCGGGGTTCATCCTTAACCGGGCAGAATTTGACCGGGCACTGGCAGGTGCGGCGGAAAAGGCCGGCGCTGAGTTCCTCACGGGGACAAAGGCCATTTCCAGGGAAGGGGACCGGGTGAGCGTTAAAGGGCCTTCCGGTGATGGCGAAGTCAGGGCAAAGGTTATTGTCGGGGCAGATGGTCCGCATTCCCGGGTGGGTTCGTGGATAGGGCAAAGAAATAAAAAGTTCTTGTGGGCACGGCAGCATACGGTTGAGCTGAAAGTACCCGCTCATGATACGGAAGTCTATCTGGGCACAGAATATCCCGGCGGGTACGGCTGGCTTTTTCCAAAAGGGCGACTGGCCAATGTGGGGGTGGGGCTGCAGATGGCATCGGTTGAAGAGACCGTGCCGGCGCTGAGGGCCTTTGAGGCGAGGCTTGGGGACAGGATTGGCAGGGTAATTGATGGAACCGCCGGGTACATCCCTGCAGGGGGGCCCCTCCCATCCATAGACAAAGATGCCCGGGTCATCCTCGTGGGTGATGCCGCCGGGCACACGCACCCCATTACAGGCGGCGGCATTCCTCAGGCGGTCACCTGCGGGGCCATGGCAGGGCAGGCGGCAGCAGCCATCGCCGGAGGTGACACACAGGCCTTTGAGGATTACGTCAGCCGGTGGCGGCGCGTGTTTGGGGCCGCCTTGGACAAGGCGGCTGAAAAACGGGTGGCCCTTGAGGAAGGATGGCGTGGGGAAGATCCGGCAAGGCTTTTACGTAAGTGCTGGGTGGCATGCAGGGAGTATTACCATGACGCCTGAGGTTTCTTATACATGGGAAGAGGTAAAATCCTGGGATCTGAAAGAACTCCTGGATACGGCCAGACATCTTTCGTGGAAACTCCATGGGAAACAGGTCCAATGCTTTATACCCGGCCACATGGTCTACATGGGGGAACGGGGAAAATATCCCTCCATTTCTCTCACGGGGACCCACTGCGCCCTGAAGTGCGATCACTGTTATCGGAAGCTCCTGGAAGGCATGATACCCGCCACGGAACCCCAAACCCTGAAAGATATATGCCGGCGCCTGGATGAAGAAGGCAATCTCGGGGTGCTTCTCAGCGGCGGCTCAGATATTCGGGGCACCCTTCCCTGGAAGAAATTCACCGAAGCCATCCAATGGATCAAAAAAAACACCCGTCTCAAGATATCGGTCCACACCGGGGTTGTGGACCCCGAGACGGCACTGGCCTTAAAAGATTCGGGCATTGATGAGCTGCTGATGGATGTTGTCGGGTCAGAGAAGACCATGGGCGACGTATATCATTTGCACGACGGCCTGACGGCCATGGAATCATCTTTGGCCCTTTTGGGTGCAACGGGAATTCCGCTGATCCCCCACATCGTGGTCGGTTTGCAGTATGGTGAAATTAATGGGGAAATGCATGCCCTGGATATGGTGGCCGGATATCCCATTTCCACCCTGGTCGTCGTGGTGCTCGATCCGATACGGGAAACCCCCATGGAAGGGGTCCGACCGCCTGATCCCGAAACCGTAGGCCGCTTTCTTGGTGCTGCCAGACTCAGGATTCC
>JABMQV010000142.1 GCA_013203065.1 Desulfobacteraceae bacterium
AAAAAGTCCATACTCCGTTGTGTCTTGGACACTATGTATGAGCCTTTACAATTCCCATTAGTCCTCCCCTCATTGGTTTAAATCATGTCTTGAAGGGCTTTGTTTTCATCACCAGAGACCATGATTCTTACCAAAAACCCTGAACCTTGGTTAGGGGTCGTCGATTCATGTTTATGCATTATCCTGGAATTTATGCGAAATGCAATATGTTTTGTATGCTAAATAATTTTGTGAAAATTCTTCCAAGCGGTACCGGCTTCAAAAAGAGTTTTTCGTTTGACATTTCCGGGTGAACACCGGTGTTCATGAGAAACATCCTGAAGTCCTGAAAAGAGAAGAACTGGGAACCCAATCCACCATGAATCACTATGCAAATTACCAACTTGTCGTGGGGGTCACTATCCATCAGACATCGGAGAGAGGGTTACAATTTTATCTATCTCGGTTTTTCCAACCAATCCTCCTCTGACCAGCTTTGGCGGATCGACTGTGACATCAAGAACGGTTGATCCGATCTTTCCAGGAGTTTTTCCCCCGTCCACGATCAAATCCACCCTTCGCTGAAATGAATGCAGAACCTCTGTTGCGGTGCGGCAAGCGGGTTTTCCTGATATGTTGGCGCTGGTTCCCGTGATGGGTTTGCCGATGGACTCGGCCAGGCCCGTTGCCACGGGGTGGCTGGAGAGGCGGATACCGATTTTGCCGGTTCCGGCGGTCAGGAGTGGTGAGATCTCCGGCCTGGCCTCAAATACAAGGGTCAGGCCGCCCGGCCAGAAGGCCTCCATGAGCCGGCAGGCAACGGGGGGGATTTGGGGCACGTACTGGGAAAGGGATTCTACTGTGGGGATCAGGATCAGGACAGGGCGGTCGGGTTTTCTTTTTTTTGCGGTGAATAGTCGCCGGATGGCCCGCTCGTTGGTCGCATCCGCGGCAAGGCCATAAAAGGACTCGGTGGGATATGCCACTAGTCCCCCGGACAGGAGGACCCTCTTGGCCCTGCCGATTGCCTCATGCATTCTTCCGGGAAGATCTGCCCGGATGACAGGGGCCTCGGCTCTTTTGCCTGGTTTGTTCAAAGGTCAGTTTTCTGAGCGGCCTTTTGTGTTATTCCTTTACGATAGCTTTTCAGGTTTTCGGCAATTGGGGGATATTTGAGTGCCAGGATTTGCGCGGCAAGGACAGCACCGTTCTTTGCCCCGCCGCTCCCTATGGCCACAGTGGCGACGGGTATGCCGGGCGGCATCTGGACGGTTGCGAGAAGGGCGTCCATGCCGTTGAGGGGGGAGGAATCAATGGGGACCCCGATGACCGGGAGTATGGTATTTCCCGCTATGGCCCCGGCCAGGTGGGCAGCCCAGCCTGCCCCGGCAATGATGACTTCGATCCCCCGATCCTCAGCAGATACCGCGTATTCCCTCGTTAAATCCGGGGTCCTGTGGGCCGAAAGCACTTTTACTTCATGGGGGATATCCAATTCCTGGAGCAATTCAACGCACCCCCGCATTACCTCTCTGTCGGAGATGCTCCCCATTATAACGCCAACCAAGGGCTTATTTGATTCCATAATATTGCCTCATATCTATCGGCATAACCCATGCAAAAAGCTCTAACAAAGAAGGGCTCGCCAATTACGGATCAGTCAATACAAATACCAAATAACTGCCCACCGCCCACTGGCCACTACCCACTGCTCCTCGCCATTCCCATCAATGGATAGATGATCATGCCGGCCAACCAGGCCATATCTTCGGCAGAGAGGAGCCCGGAAATGGATCGATCAAAGAGGATATTCCCCTCGGGGGGGAATTCGTCGTCTCCTCTCCAAATTATCAGGGCGACCGGTACCTTTGGGAATGCCTGCACCACAACCGAAACATCACCTTGATCCGATGGCCTTGCACCATAAGCCTCTGCGGCCAGGTTCAAGAGTAGTTCCGGCTTTTCTCCAAAGGCCTGGACCATGGGATTTTTGGCCCTCTTGTAAAATGCGTCAAGGTAGAACTTGCCATCAGGGACTTCCTGATAGGCGATCCATTCACCGACGACCCTTGATCCTGCCGGGCTATTAAGGTAGTGGAGGATCAGGACCTGCTCCTGAAGGGACACTTCGTCGTCAGATCCTACAAAAGAGAACACACAGTCTGGCCAGGTAATGCCCACCCTCTTTCCCAAAAAATCGAGGGTCAAGAAGGGGTTGCCCTTAGGGTCGGTTTCAAGAACAGCCCCGCTCTGGTCGGTTACTTGCTGGGGATTCTGGCCGCTCAGATCTTGTTTTCCCAGTTCAACTGCCTTTTTATAATCATCGATTCTGGCCATGG
>JABMQV010000143.1 GCA_013203065.1 Desulfobacteraceae bacterium
CCCAAATAGAGAGCCACCCCTCCCAGAAGGGGTGTAGCATCCGAGGGAATTGTGGTTGAATCTGTCCTTCGCAAAATATCCCATCTGACAGCTAAAAATCTGCAAACAGGCGTAAGGCAAAAAGAGAGTGCAAAGGAAAGGGCACCGATGTGAAGCCATCTTTCTCCCAGATCCGAGGCGTATCTCCTGGTGGAGGGATAAATGAGGATCAGTGCCAAGATCAGCCCAGCAACGTAGAGGGAACGGGGTACATACGCTCGGTTTTCGGTGTTCATAAACTCACTCCTTGGCTCATACAGATTTCTGGGTCCCTTTGACTTTCCAATCTTTGGTTTTCACCAGACGGGTTTTCTGGCTCGCAGTTTTATTTACCCTCCAACACCTCCCTCAATTTCTCGGCCAAGGCCAGAATCGAAAACGGTTTTTGAAGGAACCCTTCGGCCCCGGCATCAAGGATCTCCTGGGGAGGCCCCTCTCTGTCGTAACCGCTGTACACGATCACTTTCAGTGTCGGCCTTGCCCCCATTATAAGAGGATACACCTTGTCGCCACTAATATCAGGCAACCGTATATCCAGCAAGGCAAGGTCTATTTGTCCTTCAAAAGCACCAACAAGGTCTACTGCTTCTTTCCCGGTTCTTGCTTCAATCACATCATAACCCAGACTCTGTAACACCTGCCGGGTTATGTTCATAACTTCCTCTTCATCTTCTATGACCAGTATGGTCCCTTCACCCTTCATCGGTTCGATCTTTGGCTCCTCAAGCCCCTTTTCTCTAAACCCCGCCCGCTTCTCCGGAGGGCTCGGGATGGCAGGCAGGTAAATTCGGACAACGGTTCCCTTTCCTGGTTCAGAATCAACCGAGATCCACCCGCCATGGTTCCTGACAATGGCGTCCGCCGTGGCCATGCCAAGCCCCCGCCCTATGACGTGTGTGGTGAAAAACGGATCAAATATCCTGTTCTTGACCTCTTCATCCATCCCTTTTCCATCATCCTCTACAGAGATGCTTACATAATGACCCGGTTTCAGGGGGATACGGTCTCTCAAAAAAGCTTCGGATACGTCCACATTTTTGGTGCTAATCGTTATACGCCCCTGTCCTTCAACGGCCTCGTTCGCATTGGTGATTATAGCCGAGAGGACCATCTGTATCTGGGTGTGATCGGCCTTTGCCTCAAAAGTATCTGGTGGCAAGTCGGTCTCGATAGTAATCCCGGGGTCAATAGTAGGCCGGACCAGCGGCAAAGCATTTCTCACGAAATTACTCAATGGCATGGGTTGAGGATTATATTTGCCTCCCCTGGCATAGGCTAATAGCTGACTGGTCAAATGGGCCATTTGGTTGGCGGATGACTTTATGGATTCAATATACTCTTCTATTTTCCTGCCGTCTGGCAAACCCATCTTCAATAGTTCGATGTTCCCGGTGACGGCGGCTAACGCATTGTTGAACTGGTGGGCAATTCCTTCAGCCAAGGTGTAGATTACCTCCATTTTTTGTGCTTCTTGAAGTTGTGCTCCTAACCGCTTTCTTTCAGTTACGTCACGAATTATCCCCCGAAAGCCAGTTGCATGACCCTCAGCGTCTGTCATGAGGGTTATGGAGGCCTCTGCGTATGCAGTGCTCCCGTCTTTTTTCAAGACCCCCCATTCAAAATCTCCTAAGGATCCATCCGTGGTATATATTTCGTTGAAGGCCTCATAGCCTCTCTTGGCGGTTTCTGGATCCGTGTATTCCCGGATATTCGTCCCCATTAGCTCATCCTTGGGATATCCGTAAATCTTGCAAAGCGAGTCATTGAAAAAGGTGAAATTTCCGGCAACATCAAGTTCATAATAGCCTTCCCCAATGCTTTCCAGGATGGTTCGGTATTTCTCCTCGCTCTTCCGCAAGGCCGCCTCGGTCTCCTTAAGCCTAGATATGTCTGAAGCCACACATATTATACCCTGAATCCTGTCATTGTTGTCATGCATGACCGAGGCAGAAAAAAGAACAGGAATTTTATCACGGTCTTTCGTCAAATAGGTTTTTTCAACCCCCTTCAGGGATACTCTGTTGATTAGCTCTTGAAGCCCGGTTTCATTGAATAACCTTTGCTCTTTTTCATCGAAAATCATTCCCAGCGGCCGTGAAATAAGTTCTTCCGGTTGATACCCCAGCAGTTCACAAGTCGCTTGGTTTACTGTCTGGATCATACCCTCTGCTGTCACCACCACCAGAGAGTTAGTCATGCTATTGATGATATTTTCAACGTATTGTCTGGAAACCGTGGTCTCTTTCAATTTTCCTGTCATCTCATCAAAGGCCCTGGAGAGTTGACCGATTTCATCCTTTGCCTCCGTACCGACCCGGTTATCTAAATTGCCCTCTCCTATTGTCTTTGTGCCTTCACGCAAGGCATAGATCGGTTTTACAACGGACCCTGAAACAAAGATTGAAATGGCGACAGCCATGAGAGTAATAATAACCCCCGATAATAGGAGTATCCGCACGCCAGAAATACGCGCTTCACGAACCTCTTGTTCCGCTTTTGCAAATTTGTTCATTACAATCGCTTTGTATTCTTGGAGGTTCTGACTCAAAGCAACCATCGCCGGATGAAATGTTTCTCCTTCTCTTTTTGCCAACTCATGGGGTCTCATCCCCTGTTTTTTCAGGTCAATGATCTGTGCAGCTGCTGCGAGGAATTTGCGTATTGCGGCCATCAGGTCTTGGGCTTCCTTCTTTTCTCTTACTCCCATATGTGTTTCATGACCTAAGTAGGTTATTCCCAGAGTTTTAAGGTTTTCTATATTTAGGTTTAACTTATCTAAATATTTTTCTTCGCCGTGATACAGATATTCCATAATTCCATCGTCTATTCCAATAGCTGCGCTATGGATATCAGCTACGGAAATTCTGGCTGGAATAATATCCTCGTTTAATATGGCAAACTCCTTATGCATCGTTATATAAGTATTTCTGGCGATAAAGACAGTGCCCCATATGCATAAAACAACAACAAAAAATCCAAGAGCCAGTTTTTCCCCTACCTTCATTTTCTTGTCCTCCTTCAGGTGCAACAGGAAGGTTGAGACGCTTTTGTATCCCCACAAGATGCGCGGGCCTTTACTTTCGCTATCCGGGGTGTCCCTCAATGCCGGGATCTGAGGGTTGGTTTTTGGCCCCCTTCCAGGGGGCTTCAAGAAAGCCACCCCCTCCCACCGGGCCGGAGCCCGGGCGTGGATTCCTTACTGTTTACCACATCGTGTGTAACTACTCAATAAATACGGGAAATAAGCAGGAGTTCTTTGCCGAGAACATACTATTGTTCGGAGTAAATTCAGAATGGAGGGCAGAGGCGGAATAAATTGTGAGCTTTTGAGTGGGATGTTTGTTTGTGAGGAATTAAGAGGTTTTGACGTGCAACAGGGTGTTAGATGCGAAGCGTTGGGATTCCAAAGAGGGGGTAGTTACGATCCAGGTTTCCGATGCCCAGGCCGAGGACGCCGTTACTGAAAAAAATCTGGGCGGCATCGAAGAAGTCATTAAATCCATAAGGCGCCACGTCATAGTCTGCAAGGGCCATAAAGGGGATCTTCTTTTCTTCCATCATCCGACGGAGGTGTGTGTTGGTTATTGCGAGGAGTTGTATCCCTTCAGGTCCGCAACCTGTTTGGTCAAGAAGGAGGCCTTTGCGAATCCTGGATACCGCAAATGATTGGTATTTCTCTCCCGGTTGAAATTTGGCAAAATAGAATCCCGTGGGCCTGGGTGGTGCCTCGGGTCTTAGGCGGATATTGTCGGACTTAGCAAAATCGATATATTCGCACTGCCAGGTCTTGAATCTCCAGAGCCCGAGGGCATATTCCCAGGCAAGCCTTCCCGAAAGGACCGGATCTGAATTGCCATTGCCATCCCCGCCAAATCCATAGAAGAGCCCTATCCCCGTAAAGCCATCCTGCCGGTCATTTTGTGACAATATTGGGGGGTCTCCAGCTTTTTTGAACTCCTCGTTTTTGATGCCCCATCCCATCTTTCGATTGGCCTTTTGCCAGGCCCTGATCTGCCTTTCAATGGGTAGAAGCATTGGATTCACC
>JABMQV010000002.1 GCA_013203065.1 Desulfobacteraceae bacterium
GATGCCCTCCGGGAAATGATCCCAGGTTGCTCTTTCTTACTATCAACGACTACGCCCCATGCGCGCCAATCAGCCCAGGAAACCTTTGGCGAAGAGATCCCAGTCGTCTATGCGCCGGTTGACTTTGTGGGGTCTGTGCGCAAGGCCCTTTCAACGGTTCGCCCCGATGCCATGGTTTTCCTGGAGACCGAAATCTGGCCTTCATGGCTTTTTGAGGCCCGCCGCATGGGAATCAGGACCGTCTTGATCAATGGCCGAATATCCCCCAGATCCATTGACGGTTATCTCAAGCTGAGGCCTTTCTTCCGTGAGGTCCTGAAAACCTTTGATGCCTTCAGCATGATCACGGAGGATGACGCCGACCGGATAAAGGCGATGGGGGCGGAGCCTCACAAGATAGAGATAAATGGCAATGCAAAATACGATCTCCTGGCAAGCACAGCAGACCCTGCCATAGAGCCAGAAATCCGTCGAGTATATAACCTTTCCCCCAACCAGAAGGTGTTTGTTGCCGGCAGCACCCGGCAGGGTGAAGAGGAGATGGTACTGGATGCCTATGATAAGATCCTAAGGGAATTCCCGGACACGATCCTGATCATTGCTCCCAGACACGTGGAAAGGAGTCATGAAATAGGCTCTTTGGTCAAGAAACATGGCCATGATTACCAATTCCGAACCCGGCTTGACAATGGAACGGCCAGGCGTACCGCAAGGGTTGTCATAATTGACACCTTTGGAGAGCTTTTCAAGGTGTACAGCGCCGCAACCATTGTATTCTGCGGCGCCAGCCTGGTTCCCCTCGGCGGACAAAACCCCCTCGAACCGGCGGTTTGGGGAAAAGTAGTCTTTTACGGGCCATCAATGGAGGATTTTCTCGATGCCAAGGCCATGTTGGAGGCTGAAAAAGCAGGCGTATTGGTAACTGATGCCAAGGCCATGGCCGAAAAGGCCGTTAGCTTTCTGGCCCATCCTGAGGATTTGAAGACATACGGTCAAAGGGCCCGGAAAGCAGTCCTCAAAAACCAAGAGGCGGCTCAAAAACACGCCCGGGTGGTCAAGAGAGTTATTGAGTATGGGAAAGGAGTCTTTCTATGAAAATTGATCAGGAAACAATCACAAGAATGTACAAGGGCCTTACAGCAAAGACCAGGTCGAAGGTGAACCAGGCCGTGAAAGTGATCGTTGAGGCCAAAAAAAGGGGTGGTAAGGTGGTTGCCGTGGTGGGGAGCGGCCCCAATATCCATGAGGGCGTTACCACCCTTATTGCAGAACTGATGCATAAAGGGCTTATCGACGGAGTCTCCACCAGTTCCGCAGTGATCAACCATGAGATGGCAGGCACCCTTGAAAAGGTAAAGCGGTTTGATGGTGAGGCCTTTGGTCTTGAAGCGGAGAAGCTCCCGTGTGATGGGCAGTTTGAGGTCAGCATGATCTCAAAGGCCCGCTTGGAGGCGTATCAAAAAGAAATCTACATCGATATGGGACTTTATCGCAGGATGAAACGGGCCAAAGGAAACACAATCAAAAAGGTTGCCGGGAATATGGCTTATCCCACCGGGTTTCGTACGGAAAGACTGGCACTTGATGTCCTTGCTCTGGCCAAGCGGCATGGCATCCCCTTTGAGCAAGTGGCCGGTTACGGCGCTGACCCCTACACCATGATAGGTGCCGGGGCCCTCAAAAACATTCCCGTATTGGTCACGGTGCCACAGATGATAGGAGGCGGAGAGGTGGGTCTGGCCGTCGGTGATTCCATACCCGTATCCGAAAGGTGCCAGCGGATCGCCAGACTCCTTGGCGGTGCGGATGTCATCATAGAATCCGCCCTTGCCCTTTCCCAGGAAATCCACGACGGGCCCTTTGAACTCTTTACGGGTCACGGCATCTGGGCCGACTGGGAAGGGGGGTGGACCTATTCCCTCAGAGACAAGAAAATCGTCAGGATAGATCTTGACCCCAACCTCGAAAAGGCGTGGGCCAAAGAGAGGGAGTCCGGCATGGTGTCAGAAGCGGTTCACAAGGGTCTTCCAAAAACAAAGTCCATGCGCATCCCTTTTCGTATGGAGATGTCGGGGTTTGCCAGGATTCCGGGCAGCGTCCCCGTTGTCGGGGATATAGGCGAGGTATGGCCAATTATGGCCACAAAGGTTGCAGAGGCCCTGGGTGTCAAATTGGACCTCATGAGTTACAAACAATCCTTGCCTGCCGGCGAAAAATTTAGGGAATGGATCGTAAGACGGGTAAAGCCTGTGGATAGGGAGCGGATGTTCGCAGCTGTCCGAGAACTCGCATCCGGCTCAAGATGAATCGCCTTTGAGACCGACCACTGTGGCGCCCCAACCAGAAGAGCCGGGGTCCAGGCCGAAATCTATGACATTGGGGTGTCTCTCGAGCCGGGCGTGCACCATCCGGCGGATGACACCTTTACCCTTTCCGTGAATAATCCTGACTTCGTATATGCCCTTTTCAAGACATGCCCGGAGGTATTCTTCCACCACGGAAGAAACATCCTCGGGGGAAAACGTGTGCAGGTCCAGGACCCCGTCAATGGGGATCTCAACCGGTTCGAAATCTATCTTTGTCATATCCTTTCAAGATCCAACTGATCGCCAAAGCCCTCTAAGAGTTCTCTGTTCAATGCCTCAAAGTCTTCTTCTGCTTCCATCTCCACCACGAGGTCCCGTTCATCCAAGACCTTGAGGTAACCCCATCTCGTGACGACTTCGATGGCCTTTTTCACGTCAACGGTCACCCATCCCTTCATCCGCAATACCAGTTCATCACCCTTGAAGGCCCTCTCGATGGTGAGATCCACTTTCCGTTTTTTGGCTTCCCACCCAATCACCGCAGGTCTTACAACGATGGGAGTAACCGGATCATGCATGGCAGCACACCGAAACCAGAGTCTTGCCCGGATCATAAATCCATTGCCTTTCTTTCCCTCCTTAGAATTTCACCTTTGGAGCCTCCTGGCGTTCCTTGGGAACCTTAAAAAAGTCTGCCTTCTCAAAACCAAACATCCCTGCAATGATATTGGTGGGAAATGTCCGTATCTTGGTATTGTAAACCCGGACCGTCTCGTTGAATCGGCGCCGCTCAACAGCGATGCGATTTTCAGTCCCCGCCAGTTCATCCTGCAAACGGATAAAATTGGTGTTCGCCTTGAGGTCCGGGTATCGTTCAACCACCAAAAGGAGTCGGGCAAGGGCAGAGGAGAGTTGGTTATTTGCCGTCATCTTGTCCGGTATGCTTGTGGCGCCTGCCACCCGTGAGCGGGCCTCCGTGACTTTTACAAAGACCTCTTTTTCGTGGGCAGCATATCCCTTGACCGTTTCCACATAGTTGGGGATCAGGTCATAGCGGCGTTGAAGCTGGTTTTCCACCTGTGCCCAGGCCGCCTTCACGCCTTCATCCATTGTCACAAGGGTGTTGTAGGTCCCCTTGAAATAGGAATAGGCCATGAGGATAAAAAATATGACAATGCCGAGTACAATCAGAATAATTTTGACGCCCTTACTCATCTTGTCCTCCTATGGTGTTTACCAGACCGGAAAGTTTTCTCATTTCCCTCAGATAGTCTTTAAAAAGAGCGAGGGTCTCTTTATCGCCCAGTTTGACCGCTTTCCCCCTTATCTCAAGCAGCTTTTCAAACACCTCTGTGTCAAGACCAAATGTCTCGGCTGTCGCCTTAACAATCTCTATGGTTTCACCGGGTATCTCTTTCCCCTTGATGTACAGGAGGGCTTCAAAGATGGCCATCAGGGCGGGAATTGAATTTGCGACCAATTCCTTGAGTGCTGTCCCCTTACCCGCGGTCTCAAGATACGCTTCCCGGAGCAGGAGCAATTTGCCTTTGATCTCCCGCTCACACTGAAGTCGCACCAGCTCGAGATCAAAGGCTAGATCCTTTAAGACGTCCCGTCCGTGGGCCAGCACATAGCTCTTTTGAAAGGTAAGGTATTCTATGGGGAAGACGTCAAGAGAGGTCTCAATGTAACTCTCCGTCAAAAAAAGAGGGATCGCAACCTTCTTTTTCGCCCATTTCTTTACCATCTCAAAGGCTAGATCAAGCCGTTCGATCCCGCCCTCCGTAAGTACAATCATAAAATTGATGTCTGATTTTCCCGGCCGGTACCGTGGACCTGCTCCGCTTCCATAAAGGATTATGCTTATAAGATCATCACCAAAGATGCCCTTATAGTCTGCAATAATCTCCGGGAATATCTCTCTTGGATCTCTTGGAATCTTACCCATAACCACCCTCCTGTTAGAAGCCTCCTCCGGCGCCCCCGCCCCCGCTCATGCCCCCGCCAAATCCCCCAAACCCCCCGCCGAATCCACCAAAACTTCCACCGAACCCGCTGCTGCTGGATCTTTGTCCATGACCCCCTCCAAGCCCAAAGAGTAGCGGCAGGAAGAACAAGAAGGACCCCCCACGCCTCCTTGAGATCAGCATAAATATGATAACTATAAATATGATGGGCAAAAAGGATAGGCCGGAGCCCCCTTTTTTTTCCTTCTTGGTCTGCACTTTCCCTGTCAATTTCATACCTTCACTCTTGGCGATGACCTGGGCCACGGCAAGGGTCCCGTTCAGCAACCCTTCCCCAAATTTGTTCTCTTTGAGAAAAGGCGTCATATAGCGGTCGCGAATCTCCCCCACCAGACCGTCAGGAAGGATCCCCTCCACCCCGTATCCGGTCTCGATCCTCATCTTTCTCTCTTTGATGGTGACAAAGATCAGGACCCCTTTGTCTTGCCCTTTCTTGCCGATTCCCCAAGCTCTGTAAAGGCGATTGGCATAATCGTTGTACTCTGCACCACCGATATCCGGCATGGTAACCACTACGACAGGGACGCCTGTTTTCTGTAACAATTCCGCCGTTACCCTTGCGATCTTCTGTTTATAGGATGGGGGAATCACATTGGCAAAATCATTGACAAGGCCCTTTGGCTTTGGAATAGGGCGTTCTGCGTTCGCCAGAGATCCTCCCCACCACAGAAGAAAAAAGAGTCCCAAAATGAGGATCAGATGTCTATGGATGGAGAATTTGTACATAACCTCCCGCTTTCATTCACAAATAACAGAATAACCGTTCACTTGTCCTTGAGGAGTGAAAACGCCCTGGGGGCTTCGTCTATTCCCTTCAAATTGGCCTTCCCTTTGTCATATATGGGCCACAACCCCTTGATCAGGTTTTTTGTCCCCTCACCGATCAGTATGTCGCCGCCAGTGGCGTATGAGGCCAGACGTGCGGCAATGTTGGTTACGGGGCCGGTGGCCGTATAGGTCATCCTCGTCTCCAGCGACCCCCGAAACCGGGTCATACCAACCAGGGCCGTGCCGGAGTTGATTCCCATATTCACATTAATCGGTTCAAAACGGTCACCAAGCTCCTTGTTAATATCAAGGTTTCGGTCATAAATGTCAAAAGCCGCCTTTACAGAATTGACGGCGTTTGTTTTGGCATCACCATCCTTGAATATGATCATCAACCCATCACCTGCCGTCTCGTTTATGTCCCCGTGGGATCGATGGATGGGATCGACAAAACTTGAGAACATCTTTTCCACGATCTCGTTGATCTCGTTCTCGGAACGACTGGCGCTGAGCCGGGTGTACCCCTCAAGATCAAGAAAGAGGACACTCACGTCCTTTCTCTCCTTCTCCTGGGTCAACAGCTCGGGGTTTTTCTCCACGATACTGCGAACCGATTGGGGAACAAATCGCGAAAGGTTGGCAAGCATCTGACTGATTTTAATCTTGTCCTGGGTCATTTCCCAGTGTCTCCGGGCGTTTAGAAGTACATTGTTGAGTGTTTCGGAAATATCTCTTATCAGGTAGAAATCCTTCCGTGTAAAACGCGTGCCGGGTCTTGCCACAACACTGACAACCGCCAAAATCTCATGGTCCACAAAGACAGGGATGGCAGCCTCCGGACCAATCTCTATCTTTGATCCGTCTCTCCTGACAATGGGGTCGCTATTGGAAACGACCACTCCTTTTCTCCGTTTGATGGCCTTTTGAATGGCGCTACGGCTCCTCTTGCAGGCAAGACAATTGACTGGCCTATCATAAAGGGCGCACTGGAGGGGACGGGTGTATTTTTTTGCCTCCGGGTCCAGGAGAAGGATACAGGCCTCGATGGATGACGGGACCACAACCCTTATCTCCGCCCTCACGATCTCAAGGATGTCATTGACCTCCATGAACTGAGCGATCTTTTTTGCCAGCCGCTTCTGGACCTCAAATCTTTCCCTGAAGTATTTTTCCATCTTCCTGCACTCGTTGTCGATATAGGCCGAGATCTTGAGATTTGAGTTCGGCCGGCCCTGGGCCGGAAATGGGGGTTTTGGTAGCGATTATGGAATGTCCCCGATTCCCGCTATCCTGCACCCGATTCCTTTGAGGTTGGGGGTGCCGAATTCTTTTCCCAGCTCTTCCATGGACGTCAGCATATTAAAGTTGGATTTCTGCCATTCATACTGGGACCCCGGGCTCTCTTCCGGAAACCACCATCCGTAGGAGGCATTGATCACCCTGGGATGAACGTTTTTTGTCAGACGTGCCGTCTGGGTTATCTGACCTGTTTTGGTCTCAACAACTACCACCTCCCCATCTCCAATACCATATTCTGAAGCGGTTTCCGGATGAATCTCAACCTCAGGGTCGGGGCTGTGCTTCCGCAGACCTTCGAGCCACCTATAAGAGGAGTGGAGATAATAGGGGCTTTTTGAGCTGGTCAAAACCAGCGGATATTCGGGGTCATCTTCCTTTGGCAACCCCGCAAAATGCGGGAGAGGCGAAAGACCGAAATCACCCGCCTTGCTCAGATATAGTTCAACTTTTCCCGTAGGCGTCCTGAAACCCGAAGCAAGGTACTTTTGAAACCGATCCGCCCCCTTCAAAAACCCCTTCTCTGCAAACTGAATGTAGTTCAAGCCACTTGGCTCAAGAACCTCCTCCACAAGATCTTCATAATCTTCATACCAGTACTGCTTTGGAGTCAGGGATCTCCCCAATTCATTTAAGATCTTCATGTCGGGCCAACACTGCCCCGGGGGCTCAACCACCTTTGGCCGAGCCAGGATATAACCATGGCCAAGGCCGTAATGACCGATATCATTAAACTCAAAGTGTGTGGCGGCCGGGAGTACGATGTCCGCAAGGGAGGCCGTTGGTGTCATAAATATATCTGATACGGCAAAAAAATCGAGTTTTATCAAGGTCTCGAAGGTCTTGCGGCTGTCCGCGTAGGTAAGCAGCGGGTTGGTGCAGTGAAAATAGGCGGCTCTGACCGGATAGGGAAACGCTTCCAGCACCGCCTTTCGGAAAAAGGCCGGGGGCACGGTCATAAGCCTGGGTATGGTCTTGTGATAGGCATGAATCATCTCCTTTCTCTTGGAAGGAATCAGATCCGCCCTTACAAACCTTCCCAGGCCCTGAATCCTGGGTTCATTGGCCTGGATGTTTCCACCCGGCACGTCCAGGTTACCGCATATGGCCATGACACATACCAGTGCCCGTGCCGTATCAAATGCGTGGGCGTTCTGCTCTATGGGATTCCCCCACTGCAGGGCAGCAGGACCTGAAAGGGCGTATGACCTTGCCGCCTCCCGTACAAGCCCCGGCTCAACCCAGCTGACCTGGGACATCTTTTCCGGGGTATACTCCTTTACCTGATTGGCAAGCTCCTCAAACCCATGGGTCCAATTTTCAACAAAATCCCTTTTATATAGCCCCTCCTCAACGATGACATTCAGAAAGGCCAGGGCCAGGGCGTTGTCTGCTCCCGGTCTTATCTGAAGCCAAAGCCTGGCCTTTTTTGCCAGTTCCGTTCTTCTTGGGTCTATTACGATCAGATCCGTACCATTTTTTACCTGCTCCAAGAGCAGGCTGCATATCTCCCCCTCTTCATTCGTACTGGTGAGATTGCTTCCCCAGATCACCACGAGATTGCTCCGGTGATGAAAATCAACCACCGGATAAAACCCGCAGGTGTGGCCGGCGCTCACCTCCCGCGGGGCATGGCATACGTCCTGGACGGCCACCACGTTGGGAGAGCCAAAGGTGTTGGCCAAACGGATCAGGGCAAAGTGTTCCATTCCCTTGGGCATCCCCTGGCAAAAGGCAACACCCTTGGCACCATATCTCTCTCTGACGCCCGCCAGGTTTTCAGAGATTGTCTCAATGGCCTCCTCCCAGGACACCCTGTCCCAATTTCCTTCTCCACGCTCCCCTTTCCTCTTTAAGGGATGCTTAAGCCGTCCCGGATGGGTAAGCCGGTCGGGAGAGGCCAACCCTTTGAGACAGATATAACCCTTGTTCAGATAGCCATCCGGATCACCCTTAACTTTGATTATCTTATTATCCTTGACCCCCACAACCAATGAACAGCCACCATGATCCATCCTTCCACAGTGAGTATTTATCCAACGAATTTTATCTGCCATTTGGAGCCTGAGCCGTTTCTTGTGTTTCCGTTGAGGGTATTCCCGTCTCGGGTCTTTTTCCATCAACCTCTTTAGATGCTACCGAACCTTTTGATCAATTGCAACCTCCTGGCCGCAACAAGAGAACCGCTGCACAAAAAAGGGGCTTTCCCACATACCCTCGGTCGTGCGGGAAAGCCCCGTAA
>JABMQV010000144.1 GCA_013203065.1 Desulfobacteraceae bacterium
ATCGGGCGCACAGCTGGCACAGAGCAACAGGGTGAACGCCGCAAAGGCTATTCTCAAAAAGGATTTTCCAGAATTAATTTTCATTTTCCCAATTTACACCTGGTTAGGAGGGGCAAACAGGTCCCCTTATCATGGGCATCGGAGTATAAAGAATGCAATCGCAATGGTCAAGGGGGAAGAGGATTTCAGGTTGATGATTGATGTCATAGGCCTCTCGGGTTGGGAGCCATGGGGATCAATGGGTCTTCAACCGCAGCAGGAGGGCCTCAAGTTCTTCAGGGTTGTTTAATTCGGGATGCTCCAGGACCTTTTCATTTAACTCATTCAAGATCCTCCCCACTTCCGGTCCCGGCGAGAGCCCCAGCACCTCCATTACGGTAACGCCATCTATGGCCAGGTCTTCTTTCTTGATTGGGAACGACTTCTGAATCTGAGCATTTACCCTTTCTTCAAGTTCGCTCAACAGGCCCGAATGGCAGTTAGCCCGGCCGTGTGCCAGTAAGTCTGATCGGCGGAAGATCAACAGATCCTCTATTTGCGCGGCTCCCACGCGCCTGATCAGACGACGGACTGCAGCGTCAGTCCAATGGCAGTCATAGCCGATCATGTGATGCCTCACGAGGTTGACAACCTCCCCGGTTGTCTTCTTGTCGAACCTGAGACGTCCCATGACCTCCCTTGCCAACTCACCGCTTGCCTTTTCATGGCCATGGAAGCGCCACTGACCCTCCACCTTTTTTCTTACCCGGGGTTTGGCAATATCATGCAGAAGCGCCGTAAGCCTCAAGACCGGGTCCGGTTTCACCGCGTCAACGGTCATCATTATGTGCTTAAAGATGGTATGCCTGTGGTAGCTATTTTGCCTTCGGCGGTAGCCCTCGAGAAGTTCCGGAAGGAAATGTCTCAGAAGGCCTGTCCGGACCATCAGGTTGAAACCCACCGAGGGAATTGGGCTCATCAGAATCTTTATTAACTCCTCTCTGATCCGTTCGGGCGCCACCGATTCGAGGAGGAAGGTCATGCGGGTAATGGTCTTCAGCGTCGCTGCCTCCACCCGAAACCCGAGTTGGGTAGAGATCCTGACGGCTCGCAAGAGCCGGAGCGGGTCTTCCTGAAAGCGTTTCGCGGGGTCTCTGACGGCCCTGATCAGCCTTTTCGACAGGTCCCGCCTCCCTCCATAGGGATCGGATATTTCATCCCTATCCAGATCAAAGGCCATGGCATTAATTGTAAAATCGCGGTGACCAAGATCACCCGTCAGCCCCCCCCTTTCTGTCCTGAAGGGAGTTACGTGAAAGTGACGGCCCGAATTAATAAGTGTTATGGTGTTTTCTTTGAGAGAAAAATGCCTCCTGTCATGAAATATCCCTTCGATTGCCATACTCGTTGCGGAGGTGGCCACATCCCAATCACTTACCGGGAGACCAAGGCACGCATCCCTGAGGGCACCGCCCACCACATAGGCCTGGTGGCCGGAGTTCATGAGTCTCTTGCAAATAAATGTGACGAAGTCAGGGAGGAGGGATAGGATCATGGGCCCAAGACAATCACTGTCATTTGGCATAACTGTGAAGCCCTGCCAGGTAATTGACCCCGAAGTAGGTGAATAGCACACAAGAAAAGCCTATAATGCATAAAATGGAGATCTTTTTTCCTCTCCAGCCCCTCACCATACGGGAATGAATCACCGAGGCATATATTAGCCAGGTAATAAGAGACCATGTCTCTTTGGGGTCCCAGGTCCAATAGCTTCCCCAGGCCGAATGTGCCCAGACAGCCCCGGTGATAATGCCGAGGGTCAGCATAAGAAAGCCTATTATCACCATCTGATAGTTCAGCTCATCGAGGATATCTGGTCGCGGAATGAGTTTCAGGAATATGCTTGTAGATGGGTCGTTTTCCAACCGTTTGATGAGATACATAATACTCAGGGCCAGGGATAGACCAAAGGCAGCGTAGCCAAAAAAGCAGGTAATCACATGGGCAATAAGCCAGTTGCTTTTGAGTGCAGGGATCAATGGTTCGATATGGCTCTTTATATCGGGTGAGAATGAGGCGTAAGCCAGGGCAAGGAACGCCAGGGGCGTTACAAAGGCCCCAAGGGTCCTGGTCTTTGTCCTCAGCTCGATGACCATATAGAGGAAGATAATGGTCCACGAAAAGAAAATGAGAGATTCATACAGGTTTGAAAGTGGCGCATGTCCCATACCCAGACGATAGGACTCCACCCACCTGAGGATAATGGCGAAGGTCTGGATGGTCAGTCCACCAAGCGTAACGTAGGTGGCAAGTCGGCCCAGGAAGTCCCTGCCCATGACCATCATTAGGAGGTAGAGTGTGAAGGAGGCAAAGTAGACAAAGGTTATGTAACCGACGATGGTTGAACTGAGCATACTTTATTATCCCCTTTCATCAAGTCTGTTCCTGAGATCATTTGTCAGCCTCTCCAGATGCCGTTTGAGGCCAACCGGATCCTTGTTGGCGGTTCCTGCCACACTTATTTTGATTTCATCTCCTTTTTCTGATACTTGCACCCAGGTCTTCCTGTGGGACGTGAAAAAGGTCATCAAAAAGCCAAGCACTATTACAAAATATCCCAGCCAGACGATCGGCACCCCCGGGTCTTTGTTGACCTGGAGCCCGGTATAATACTTGGTCTCCACCCCGTCCAAGAAAAATGTGTAAGGCTTGAAGGCCGAAGGATTAAACTTGGTGGACTTGGCCATGGGTGGCGGCAGTCTTTTTTTGACCATTTCCCAATTTTGGAATACCCAGAAATGTGTCTCCTTTCCATCCTTGGGTTGTACGGAGATCAGTATGGCCGGTCCCAAACCCATAATGTCTCCCCTGATGTCTTTGACGCTAAATTGTCCCTCCCCGCCCGGCAAGTCATAGGGTTTGTCCGCCTCAACTCCCATGGTCTCGCCTTTTGGTCCAAGCCCGGGGCCTGCTATGCGGAGACTGACCTTATTCCCCGGGACAGTCCCATAGCTGGATTGATAAAAGGTGATCCCCTTGAACTGAGTGGGATGGTTTACCAACAGGTCTGCTTTTTTCGCCTCTTTTCCTCCGAAAAAGAACCTGAGTTCTGATCGGTACTCCCTGGGAGCGCCGTTTTTATAAAAATCTACAGTGAATTTGTCGCAGGCCACCTCAAATCCCAGTTTGAGCGGGATCATCCCCTTTCGCAGGGCCACGGCATCTATACGCTCCCCTTCCAGGATATTGACATAGGCGTCAAAGCCGAAAAAAGATCCCACAAGGGCGCCAATCAAGATAAGGATAACGCTTAGGTGAACGAAATAGACACCGAAATGGGAAAAACGACCTTTTTCCCCAAAAAAATAGCTGGTTTTCTGGGTTTCCTTGTGATGAAGGCTTTTGTACCGGGATCTTAGAAATCGGGCAACCGTGGCAGATGCCTCTTTCAGACTTGCCTCTGTCAGAAAGGTCTGTTCTGATGGCAGGTGCTCAAAGGGTTTGCTCCGGTCCGGTTTTGGCACTGCCCTAAATCTCCTCCACGCATTCGGGAATCGATCTATGGAGCAGATCACCAGGTTCAGGGCAAGAAATCCGATGAGCAGTCTAAACCAGATGGAATGGTACATGTCAAAGAGATCGAGGGATTGAAAAAACCGAAACAGTCCGGGGCTAAGCTGCTTTGCAAGACTGACGGCAGCATCCTTCTGGGGGATAATTGTTCCCAGAATGGACGCGATAGCCAAGATGATAAGGAGTACAATGGTCAGCCTGACCGAACTGAATA
>JABMQV010000145.1 GCA_013203065.1 Desulfobacteraceae bacterium
GAAAAGGAGCTCACCTATTTCTGCCGGGACTCGGGGGCAAAGCTCTTCTTCACACTCGATGAGATCGCAAATGGGCTGGATCTGACCTTTTTGAAGGAGACCTCTATTGAGGAAATCATCACCACCTCTTCTCTGGATATGCTTCCCACCGACCACGTCCGCCCCGATATGTTAAAGGGAATTGAGAGGGTTCAGGTCCCAGGTGCCCTGGATATGCATGAACTTTTGGAGCATCACAAGGGCAAAATCATAAAGGACCCCATAGTGACACCCGATGACGTTGCCTATCTGACTTACACCTCCGGTACCACAGGCCCCCCAAAGGGTGCCATGAACACCCATGGAAACATCGCCTTTAACGCACGGGTGTACCGGGCGATGCAACGGATTGATGAAAATGATGTGGTTCTGGGGGTCGCCCCCCTATTCCACGTGACAGGCGAGGTGGCCCATCTGGCCATAGCCGCTCTGGCCGGTATCCCTGTTGTCCTTTACTACCGATTTGACCCCGGGGAGACGCTGCGGCTCATTGAAAAGTGGCAGGTCACCATGTCCGTTGCCTCCATTACGGTATACATCGCCTTGATGAATCACCCCGATTTCAAGAAGAGAGATCTGTCCACCTTCATAAAGGCGTATAGCGGAGGGGCACCCGTCTCAGAGGCCATTGTGGAGCAGTTTGAAGGGGCAACCGGACTCTACCTTTATAATGTATACGGCATGACAGAGACCAACTCCCCCTCTCACATCGTACCCTGGGGGAAGAGGGCCCCCGTGGACGCGGAGAGTGGGGCCCTATCTGCGGGTGTCCCCGTCCCCAACTGCGTCATGAAGATAATGGACCTGGAAGATGGCACCAAAGAGCTTCCCCCGGGGCAAGTGGGGGAAATCGTGGATTCCGGACCCATCGTGATCCCCGGGTACTGGCAAAAGGTGGAAGAAACAAGGCACGCCATCAGAGAGGGATGGCTTTACACTGGGGATGTGGGCAAGATGGATGAGGATGGGTGGTTCTATCTGGTGGACCGGAAAAAGGATATGATCGTTGCCTCGGGATACAAGGTCTGGCCTCGCGATGTGGAGGATGTTATCTTCCAGCACCCGGCCGTAAAAGAGACGGCTGTGGTAGGCGTGCCGGATGAATATCGGGGGGAGACCGTAAAGGCCTTCGTGGCACTGAAAGAGGAAAATGAGGGCACTGTTACGCCCGAAGAGATCATATCCTTTTGTAAAGAGCGTATGGCTGCCTACAAGTATCCGCGTCAGGTGGAAATCGTCCCTGAAATCCCGAAAACACCAACCGGCAAATTTCTTCGCCGGACCTTGCGTGCAAAGGAAGAATCCAAGTCATCCACAGGAGTATGAGGCGCCTACTCCACTATCTCTCCTTGAAAAAAAGCCGTTATATCTTCTTCGGAATATCCCAAGGTAGAAAGCACCTCCCGCGTGTTTGAGCCCCTCGGGCCTGCCGGTGCTGTGGCCTTACCCGGTGTTCGGGAAAGCCTGGGGGCAGGTGCGGGCTGGAGCACCCCTTCCACGGTGACAAGGAGTTCCCTCTTAATGTTATGGGGGTGCTTGTCCACCTCATCGAGATCCAGGATTGGGGCCACACAGGCATCCTTCCCGTCAAAGATGGCGGTCCACTCATCCCGGGTCTTTGTCTTGAAAACAGCTGCGAAACGCTCCGTCATTTCAGGCCACTTGGGCATGTCCAATTGTCGGGGAAGTGATGAAGGGTCGATATCGAGCCCTTCCAGAAGTTCGGCATAAAACCTCCCCTCGATTGCGCCCACCGACATAAACTTGCCATCGGAGGTCTCATAGGTTTGATAAAAAGGGGCCCCGGTATCAAGCATGTTGGTCCCTATATCAAGGGTCATGAGATGATGCGCCAACAGGCTGTAAAAGAGGGTGGATAAGTTGGTTGCGCCATCCACCATGGCGGCGTCCACCACCTGTCCTTTCCCTGAATTGTTCCTTTCCACCAATGCAAGCAGGATCCCCATGGCGCAAAGCATCCCCCCGCCTGCAAAATCACCCAAAAGGTTGCAGGGGGGAAGCGGTTTTTCCCCCTTTTGTCTGAAAAGTGACAAAGCGCCTGATAGTGCAATATAGTTGATGTCGTGACCGGCCATGCTCGCATAGGGACCTTCCTGGCCCCACCCTGTAAGACGTGCGTATATCACTCTCGGGTTCCGCGCTAATGCCTCATCAGGCCCCAGCCCCAAGGATTCCATTACCCCGGGTCTATAGGGCTCGATGAGCACGTCTGAGTCCCGGATCATGTCCCGGACAATTGCCACGCCCTGGTCGGTCTTCAGGTTGATCCGCATGGATTTTTTACCCCGGTTAAAGGGATTTTTGCTCATGATGTTGGGTATCTCTGGCCCCCCTTTTGAAAGCCTATCTACGATCACCACATCAGCACCAAAATCGGATAACAACATCCCGCAATAGGGCGATGGGGCCAGACCCGCCATTTCAATAACCTTGACTCCTTTCAGTGGACGCATTTCATTCTCCCTGCAAAATTCGCGGTTATGGGTTAATATCAAAAGCCTCTGATCGATTGTATCTGAGTTTCTTCTTTCTCAGAGCGACCAACTATAGGAAATGGGGTTCCCCGTGTCAAGGAGCGGACCCCTCTTCAATCAAGAAAGACCTGCTCTCTCCCATACGTTACAATCCTGTTTTTCCTTGACAATTTCTCAGAAGGCGATAGGAATGTGAAAGCTGCAGGTTGAACCGGGCCGCAACTCGGCTGTTGGTCCGTTTGGAGGATGTAATGCCCTGGATGCCTTTACACAAAGGCATGATTACACCATTCTGGATAATGCCATCAAGAATAAGGTGGTCCTCTGCTCACCCATAACTCTTTTTGCCGTATTGGCGGTGATTCGCCAGGCTGTGGGCAATTTTGCCCTGGAGCAGACCTCCAACGAGATCCTCTCTTTGTTGGGTGCCTTCAAGAAACAATGGGGGGCAAGCGGATTGGAGATGCCCAGAAGGAGTACGAAGCGCTTA
This sequence comes from Desulfobacteraceae bacterium, assembly GCA_013203065.1. The sequence continues at coordinate 3,025 of JABMQV010000145.1, forward strand.
CAACCACCAGGGTCAGACAACTTGAAAGGCCGTTGAACAAGATCGATGAGTTGAGGACCCAACGGAAGATATCCCCGGCCCCCGAAAATGACGAAGGCCTTCTTTCTCCAAAAGAAGGCCTTCAGTGACAGGGGAGTGGTTTATGGCACCATTGAAGAGGAATTTCTTTGTTTCAGGGGGAAACCCGTGTGTATACGAGGGTAATTGTGCACATGGAATCGGAATAATTGTGAGATTGGCGGTCTTGACTATATAGGAGTTCACGAACGTGTCTAAATTTTCTGATGCTCGCAAAAAGGCTTATAAAGAACGGGACTGGGATAAGGTCATCCAATACGGAGAAATGGAAGTTAAGCAAAATCCACAAAATCTCAAGGCCTTAAATGACCTTTCCTATGCTTATTTCAACAAGCGGAATTATGACCAAGCCCTTTCCCTGTGCGAGAGGATTTATGAAATGAGCCCTCCAGGAGATTTGGCCCTCCAGGCCCAAAGACTTGGCGCCCGCTACATGAGACACCATGAAGTCCTTGGGGAAATCTACCA
>JABMQV010000146.1 GCA_013203065.1 Desulfobacteraceae bacterium
CACCTACCCGCATAGCAAAGCTGGGACCATCGCTGCCATGCGGGAAGGTTTAAGGGGCCAATTAACCACATATTGGCCCATGATTCAACAAAGATCGCCTGATTTTGCCAGTCTTTTTTTCTGTCCCTGAAAACTTTCGGGTATTGGGGACTTTGGTATTGGGGACGGGTATTGATATATTGATCGATATGCCAACTTGATACCCCTCTCAACAACCCGTCTGAAAACAGCCTGACCGAGGTCGAAGTGGTAGACGCCGCCCATCCCCTTTATGGCCGGCGATTTCCCCTCATATCTTTGTCCCGTTCGCCTCGAGGTTCCCGCCAGGCTCTGGTGGCTTACCAAAAGGATATCCTGATACGCATTCCCGTGTGTGCTACCAGCCTCTGTGCCGAACCGCCGAATCTAAGCAAAACAAAACTCTCATTTGACGCTGTTTCCGAGTTGCTTGAGCTCGCCAAGCAATTGGGAATCTCTCCTAAAAAAGGGGGCGCGATATGAACGACCACTCCTGCTTCAATTTGCCTTCTATAGGAATATTATTTTCATTTGCATTTTTTATTTGCATTCAATATGATAATAATATATCATCTATACAATCATCTAACAGGAATCTATCGCTATGGGTCGCAAATCTCACATCTCTCATGTTATGTCTAATATTGCAAAGGATACTGTCCAGGCTGCCAATGATGCGCATGAGCTCAGAAAAGCTCAATCGATTCTTTTGCCTGCACTCTTTAGTCTCGATTTGGTCGCTACTGGTATCGTTATTGGCCGTTCCAAGGCCAGTGTCTGTCGCCTCCAAGCTGAATTCCGCGCTAACTGTGCCGGTACTCATATTTCACCAAAAAAGCGAGGTGGCCGCAGACGCCAAAATATGTCCTTTGAACAGGAAGCCCAATTGCTTGAACCTTTTTTTCAAAAGGCTCGTAAAGGCAACCCCTTTGTGGTGGCCGATATCCGTAATGCCTATGAAACAGCTATCGGCAAAAAAGTTCCTGCCTCCACGATCTATCGGATCTTGGCTCGCCACGGATGGCGCCCGCTACGTGCTGATCGCTCAATGGATCAAGGTTGAATGCAACCAACATAAGCATTTTGGGGAAATCTTGCACCTCTGGTCGTCGGCACCTCAACCCGACTTCGGTTTGGAGGACTCTTGGTCCTACTCTTCAAGATTCTGTTCTTTCCGATCTTACATGTGTACTTCTGGAGGTTATCGCTAATGCTGCACTCCGATCTTGTGACCCCTGGTCACCTGTCTCGCTCAGCGGTGATTTACATCCGTCAGTCTACACCCCATCAGGTCATTTCCAATCAGGAAAGCCGGCGCCTCCAATACGCTCTCAAACAACGCGCGCTTGACCTTGGCTGGCATGAAGGTGATATCATTTTCATCGATTCGGATCTGGGCACCTCCGGCTCATCCGCACAAGGACGCGATGGATTCAAGGACCTTGCCGCCAGGGTGTCGCTGGGACAAGTGGGCATCATTTTGTCCACAGAGGTCACCCGCTTGTCGCGAAATTGCTCTGACTGGTATCCCCTGCTCGATGTCTGTGCCTATATGAACTGTCTTATTGCCGACAGAGATGGTATCTATGATCCCGGCGCTCCAAATGGCCGCTTGCTGCTGGGATTGAAGGGGCAAATGTCTGAGATGGAGCTGCACATGATCCGTTCCCGACTCACTGCCGGTCTCCTAAACAAAGCCGCACGAGGAGAGTTGGCCCTCACGCTGCCCGTTGGACTTGTCCGGGACCAAACAGGAACTGTACGAAAAGACCCGAATCAGGAAGTTCAAAGCCGTCTCGAGTTGATCTTCGCCACCTTTCTTCGGGTGAAGTCCGCTTGCAAGGTGCTGCGGTCTTTCAAAGATCAAGCGCTGCTCATTCCCAGAAAAGATCGTTTCGGCGACGTCGTCTGGAAAAATCCTTCCGTCTCCGCTATAATAACAGTCCTTAAGAATCCAGCCTATGCCGGTGCCTTCGTCTATGGTCGTACCAAAACCATTCGACCGCCTGGGCGAGCACCTGTACAGAAAAATTTACCCATGGACCAATGGAGAATCCGTGTGAACGATAAGTACCCTTCCTATATCTCGTGGGAAGCCTACAAAAAAATTCAAAACATGCTCAAAGATAATTATGCTCAGTATGATCGCAACAAGTCCAGAGGCGTTCCAAGGCCAGGATCGGCCCTTATCCATGGTATCGTCTATTGCGGAGAATGCGGCCACAAAATGGTTGTGCAATATAAAGCCGGCACGCGCTATATTTGTAATTTCCTCCGCCAACAACACGGCAGTCCGGTTTGCCAATACATCCCCGCAGATCAGGTTGACAAAAAAGTTGTTGAGGCTTTTTTTGCCGCTTTCTCTCCCATAGAGGTTGATATTTACAGTCGAGCAGTGGAGCAAAAGAAACAAGCCGATGAGCAAGTAAACCGCGCCCATGCCCAGCAGATCGAGCGACTGCGCTATGAAGCCGCTCTTGCCAAGCGCCAATACATGCTGGCAGACCCGGAAACCCGCTTGGTTGCCTCTGAACTTGAAAAACGATGGGAGGCTGCCCTTCGGGAGTTAAAACGCGCAGAAGACTCCCTCGCACAACGCAAACTCGCACCCCTCATACCGCTCAAAATTACAGCAGAACTCAAAGAAGCCTTTAGCCAAATAGGCAGAAAACTGCCCAAAATTTGGGACACCGGTACACTTTCTCATGAGCACAAAAAAGCACTAATCAGATGCCTTATTGACAAAGTCATCATCCACCGAGCTCGACGGGACCTCATTTACACACGCATTGTGTGGAAAGGCGGCGCTACAAGCGCTTTTGACGTCTCCATTCCCGTCAGTTCGCTCGCCGAGCTTCCGGGCCACAAACAGATGGAGCAGGAAATAGTGCAGTTGAGTCAACAGGGCAAACGCGATGAAGACATTGCCAAAGAGCTCTCAGCTAAGGGGTTTAGATCGCCAATGAAAAACTCCTTGTTGCCCAGCACGGTTAAAACTATCCGTTTGAAACACGGTATCATGCAAAAACGCCATCAGTCCCATCCGCGCCGGATTGACGGCTATCTAACTGTACCCCAAATCGCAAAAGTACTTGATATTCCCAGGCACTGGATTTATGATCGTATTCACAAAGGAGTTATCGATGTCACGCGAGACACCAAAACCGGTCTTTATCTCTTCCCAGACAAACCAGGTATCCTTGAACAGTTCCAAAAACTCAAGGCCGGCCTCATCCAAAACTTGGGTTGTTGAAGGGGGTATCAACATGAAGGATCAAATGACATGGTTAAATTTGCCTGTTATTTGTATTTGGTATGCCACGAAAAGCCAGAATTGATGCTGCGGGTGCGCTTCACCACATCATCGTGCGTGGAATCGAGCG
>JABMQV010000147.1 GCA_013203065.1 Desulfobacteraceae bacterium
GCCCTTAAGAGTTCCGATGAATACGTTGAGAGACTCCGGAAAATGAAACCCAACGTCTATGCCCACGGGAGGAAAATAGGCAGGGATGACCCCATCCTCGAACTCCCCATCAACACGCTCAAGTTCACCTTTGAGGCTGTCAACGATCCGGAACTAAAAGATCTGTTGATAACAACGTCCCATCTCACCGGTGAGACCATCAACCGTTTTACCTCCCTCAACCTCAGTATTGAGGACCTCTACGCCCAGCAGGAAATGAAACGTAAATGTTGCCACCGTGTGGGCGGATGCACCCAGCGCTGTATGGCGACGGATACCCTGAATGCCATAGGCGTTGTTTCAAAAGAGATCGATGAGGACAAAGGAACCCATTATCATGACAATTTCCTTGAGTTCTTGAAATATTACCAGGCCAACGATCTTGTGGGGAGCACGGCCATGACCGATGTCAAGGGGGATCGAAGCGCCAGACCATCCCAACAGAAAGATCCGGATCTATACCTCCGGGTGGTAGAAAAGAACAGCAAAGGGATCATCGTGCGTGGCGCAAAGAACCACATCACCATGGGACCTTATGTTGACGAGCACCTGGTTCTCCCCACGCGGAACATGACAGAGGAGGAAGGAGACTGGGCGTTGTCATTCGCCCTTCCCGCTGACGCGGAAGGGATAAAGATCATATCCCGTGTTGTTACGCCCAGACCAAGGACAGATTTGAAGGCGCCCTACAACACTTACGGTGTTTCTGACTCGGTGGTGGTTTTTGATGATGTCTTTGTACCCTGGGATCGGGTGTTCATGTGCGGTGAATGGGAGTTCGCCGGCAGACTGGCCCTCACTTTTGCCGGATTTCACCGCCATTCCTATTGCGGGTGCAAACCCGCCGTCACTGACATCATTTTGGGGGCCTCGGCACTGGTGGCCGATTACAGCGGTATTGAAAAGACATCGCACATAGCGGACGAGTTAACCGAACTGATGATTATCGGTGAACTGGTGTATGCCTCCGGTATCGCGGCCGCGGCAAAGGCCAAAAAGACCGCTTCCGGCATCTACACGCCGAAGTTTTTATACTCCAACACGGGAAGGTATCTGGCCGGGACCAAGATATACCACGAATACGATGTCCTGGTCTCTATTGCAGGGGGTCTCCCTTCCACAATCCCCCCTGAGGAAGACTGGCTAAACCCGGAGACCGGCCCGTTTCTGGAAAAATACATGGCCCGTAAACCCGGTGTCTCAGCGGAAAATCTGCACAGGATATTTCGTTTTATATCGGACTATTCTTGCTCCGCCATGGGGGGGTGGGCCCAGTATGCCGGGGTACACGGAGGCGGGTCCCCTGTGATGGAAAAAATCGGCATCCGCTCGGAATATGACCTTGAGTCCAAAAAAAGGATCGCCAAGTACCTGGCCGGCATTGAAGACGAAGAATAGGCGAGAACTACCTCTCCTCCTGCGGAACTTCTCAATTAGTTCAGTTTAGATAGCTGGGGATTTTGGAGTTTATTTCGAACCTACCCCTTTGTTCATGATTCAACGGCTATTGCACGCACCCGCTCTATCATCGCATCCAGCGGAGCATAAGGATGAAACACCTCTTTGACCCCTAGGTCTCTGATAAGGGCTTCATCCTTTTTGGGTATGATGCCGCCAACAACCACGGGAATGTCTTCCGCTCCCTGTTGTTTCATATGATCAAAGAGTATGGGGATCAGAATCTTTGGAGCTGCGTCCATAATTCGGTATCCCATGATATCCACGTGTTCCTGAATCGCCGTTTGGACCATCTCTTCAGGGGTCTGGATCCCGCCTAAAACCACCTCTATCCCCGCGTTCTTCAAGGCACTGGCAAGCACCCAGTAACCTCTCTGGTGATACCAGTCATCCCTGCTTAGCAAAAACCGTATCCTCTGTCCCATAGAACCACCGCCCTTCCATTTATGCAAGCACATGGGGCGGGCTGCAGACATACGGTCCTTCACCCGGCTGCCTGTATACCTCTGCCTTTATCTCCCCAAACTCTCCCCGGGTCATGCCACATTTCACTGCCTCCATGAGAGGAGGTATCATGTTTTTTCCCGCCTCCATGGTCCGGGTCAGTTTTCTTTTCGCCTCATCCAGTGCTTGAGTGTTTCGCTCGCGCCTTACTTTTTTTAGTCTTTCGACCTGTTTTTCGGCAAGGGAAGGCGAGTATTCGGACAGGGCTTCAAAGTCCGCATACTCCTGCAGGGTCTCCAACGCCTTCGTCTGGATATCGTTTTTATCAACAAGGGTGTTTATCCCCACCAGCAGCCGATTGCCGCTGTCAAATTCCTCCTGGTCCTTGACGGCGGCATGTCTTATCTCATTACACATCCATTCCCATGCCTCAAAGGCCCCGCCCTTGTCTTGAACCGAGTCAATGATATGAAGCACCTCTTCCTCCAGCTTTTTGGTAAGCCATTCAACATAATACGATCCACCCAAGGGATCTATTACTTTGGTGATCCCGGTTTCGAGGCCGATTATCTGTTGGGTCCTGACAGAGAGTGACGCGGAGAACTCGGTCGGGATTGCCAGTGCCTCATCAAAGGAATTCACGTGAAGGGACTGGACACCACCCATGACAGCCGCCAGGGCATAAATGGTGCTTCTCATGAGATTATTAAAGGGTTGCTGTTTGGTAAGGGTAGGGGCATAGGTCTGGCAATGCATCCTGCACATCAACGAACGGGGGTCCTTGGCCCCGTAACGTTCGGCAAAGATTTTGGCCCACACCTTTCTCATGGCACGAAACTTGGCGACCTCCTCAAAAAACTCCGGGGCCGAGTTGACAAACCAGGTCATGCGGTGGAGAAAATCGTCAATTTCAAGGCCCCTTTCAATGAGGGCATCGCACCCGGCCATTGCGCATGCAACACCAAAGGCAATTTCCTGGGCCGCGGTACATCCCCCCTCCCTCACGTTGCGCATATCAAGGTAGCCGGCGTTGAATAGCGGCACATGTCTGGCGCAGTATTCCATGATATCCAAACATTCGGTTTCCGGTCTCATCCAATTGGACATGCTGCCCCGGAGTGTCTGGAAATCGATGCCTCTCTTCTGGGCCAGCGCCAGGTAACAGGCCAGGGCAAAGGCATTGGTGGTGATGATATGTACGGGGTACTTCTCCATGTCGATCCCTTCAAAAAGGGTCTCGTAATCGTAAAAGGTGTCAATGGCAACGCCCCCTTTACCCACCAACCCTCTCACCCTGTCGTCGTCACTGTCTGCCCGATTGCCCGAACCGTCATCCGGAACCACGGATAGGGCATCGGCGCCCTGGGAGAGTAGAAATTTCCACCTCTCATTAGTCTCCTCCGCAGTCCCAAAGCCCGTGACCTGTCTGATGTGAAGCCCGCGCGTAAGGTATCCGCCGGGGAACAGGCCCCGTGTATAAGGATAGTGCCCCGGGAAAGAAATATCGTCTGAAAAATTGATTTCCGCTATGTCCTTGGGAGAATAAAGGGGTTTTACCGGAAGCCCTGAAAAGGTGACGTGGTGTCTCTCAGGTTCCGGAATCTTACGCAAGACCCGATTTACTTCCGCCTCATATTTTTCCTGGATTTTTTCTAACTCCTTTATGACTTCGTCTTTAAACATTAGGGTAAGCCTCCTGAATCGGATCAACAGGTGATCCCAAGCACATTTAAGGTAACGTGTCCTTTTGAAGTTCGCAGTGGTTCGAGCTGAAGGCGGCGCCTCTTTTTCTCAAAGGAGAGGTTGCAAGTGCTGTTCAAATCCACATCCCTACTTCCGATAGTCATAAACGCCTCTTCCGGTCTTTCTACCCAGATGACCCGCCTTGACCAGTTTTACAAGCAGCGGGGATGGCCGATATTTGTCGCCAAGTTCCCTATGCAGCGTCTTCATGCAGGTGAGGAGGATGTCAAGCCCAAACGCATCTGCCGCGGCCAGGGGACCCAGGGGAAATCCAAGGCCCTTCTTGCAGCTCAGGTCTATCTCCTCGGCGCTGGCAAGATTTGTTTCAAGGGCAAAAAAAGCCTCGTTGACCATGGGGAGATACAGCCGGTTAATCACAAATCCGGGCGAATCCGCAACCGTCACCGTCTCTTTGCCGCATGATTCGAGAAATTTGAGGGTGGTTTCATGTGTCTTGTCAGAGGTCACCGGCCCACGAACAACCTCTACCAGCGGGGTCAAGGCCGCCGGAATCAAAAAGTGGGTGCCGATACAGTTTTCAGGCCGTTTTGTTGCCCCGGCGATCTCAGCGACCCAGAGCGTTGATGTGTTGGTCGCCAGGATGGCATTCTGGGGGCTGGCCGCATCTATTTTCTCAAAAACAGCTTTCTTGAGCGCCATATCTTCATAAACGGCCTCTATGATGAGATCTATATCTGAAACCGCATTCCCCAAATCCGTATCTGAAGAAATCAAGGATAAGGTTTTATCCATAGTATCCTGATCCAGCTTTCCCCTTTTTTTCTGACCTCCCAGGAAGGTCTGAATACCCTTCATTCCTTTCTCAATCAGCTCCTGAGATTTATCAACTATGACGGTGCCATACCCTCCCCTGGCACAAACTATCGCGATCTGGCTTCCCATGGTCCCCACACCGACCACACATACCTTTTGAATCTTCATATCTCCTCCTCTTATATTAAGACAGCCTTTTAAGTGGTTGTGGACCGAAAATCTCCAAATATTCTTTTTCGATTTACTCAAGAATGCACTTCCCTGAAAACCCAGGGGAAATAACAACTGGTTTCTCAATTGGGAATTATCCTATAACCAGACCTACTTATCAAGCAATGAATCATTTTCTGTGAAGAAAAAATGATGCAGGTTACAGGTGCTCGGTTATCGATGAATCGTCTCTTGCCGTCATAATTGGAATGGCTGTATTGATGCCCCCTCTTGACTTTTTCTTCAATTTGGCCGAGATATACCTGTACCAAACGATTCTCTGGGCCCTCAGCGGAGATAAAAAGCAATATGAACCCGCCAAATCGTTCCCGGAACCGAGAGTCGTCCCAATCTTTCAGCTCATAGAACCGTTTGAGGTCATCAGTATCCTGGCAAAACGCGGACGTGCCATAACGCGTCTGCAAGAAAACAAAAACAGATAAGGAGGAGTTATCAATGAGCAAGATTATCATCACAGCAGCAGTTACCGGTTCCATCCATATCCCAACTCAGAGCGAGTATCTTCCCATCACCCCTGACGAAATTGTAGAGGACGCGGTCAAGTCCCATGAGGCAGGGGCTGCCATTGCACATATTCATGTGCGTGATCCGGAGAACGGGAAACCCACCGCCGACGCGGATCTTTTTGAAGAGGTTCTTACGAAAATCAAGAAACGTTGGAACCTGATCCTCCTTCCTACGACCGGGGGGGGACCAAACCAAAGCGTGGAAGAGAAATTGATACCCATAGCCAGACTTAAACCGGAGATGTGTTCCTTTGATCCGGCCCCGTTCAATCTTGGGATCTTTGAAATGGGCAACAAATACAAGGGCCAATTCAAGTGGGATTGGGAAGAGGATTATCTTGAGTTTACAAGGACCACCATGTTAATGAGGCCCACCTTTCAGGACGATATTACCTACGCCCAAACCATGCTGGAGAGTGACACGAAGCCGGAGTTTGAGATTTATGAGTTAGGCCATATCGGATACGTGACATGGCTGATGGGCCAGGGCCTGGTGAAATCACCACCCCACCTGCAGTTCGTCTTCGGCCCGCTTCCGGGATGGATGCCCCCTTCGGTAAAACATCTGCTTTGGCTTTATGAGGAAGCAGAGGATCGACTCGGGGCAGGTAATTTCACTTGGTCTGTGGCCGGTGCCGGCCGACACCAGATCCCTCTGGCAGCTACGGCCATGGCCATGGGTGCGCCTAATGTGAGGGTAGGGCTGGAAGATTCCCTCTATGCCGGAAAGGGCAAAAAGGCAACATCAAGCGCGGACCAGGTCAGGATGGCGGTCAATATTGCAAGAGAATTGAGCCTGGAGCCGGCAACCTCGGATGAAGCTCGAGATATCCTGGGCCTGAAAGGTATCGACAAGGTAAACTTCTAGGTGACAATCCAGACCAAGTCACAAAAGAGCTCAAGAGGTTGTAATGACAGGAACAAACCCCACCACAATCCGCCTAAACCCTGATGATAATGTCGTTGTGGCCCTAAAGGCACTTTCGCCGGGAACTCCCATCGATAACAACGGCGTCATATGCAGAGACGAGATACCTCACGGGCACAAGGTGGCCATCCGAAAAATTGAGGCCCAAGACCCTATCCGAAAATATGGCCAGATTATTGGCTTTGCCTCAACAACCCTGGAACCGGGCGATCATGTGCATGTCCACAATGTGGAGATTCTCGATTTCGCCAGGGATTATGCCATAGGGGAGGACACGCGGCCTACTGCGTTCGTTAAAGAAGAGGATTGGGCCACATTTATGGGCTTTTTGCGGGAAGACGGCCGGGTAGGTACCAGGAATTACATTGGGGTCCTGAGCACAGCAAATTGCTCTGCCAGTGTTTCGCGTTTCATCGCAGACTCAATTGCCGAGGACATGTTGGAGGACTTCCCAAACGTCGACGGTGTGGTCGCCATAGGACATGGTTCGGGCTGTGGTATGGGCTCAGATGGGGAGGGATTCCGTCTGCTCCAGCGGACCTTAGCAGGGTATGCTCGGCACCCCAACTTTGCGGGCATCCTCCTTGTGGGGCTGGGTTGCGAGGTAAACTATGTGGACTGTCTTATGGAGAACATGGGTCTCGAAACGGGTCCATCCTTGCGAAGCATTGAGATCCAGGCCTCGGGGGGAACCCGGGAAACGGTAAAGCGGGGCATAGAGGCCGTTCGAGAGATGCTTCCGGGCGCCAACCAGGTCAAGAGACGCCCTTTGCCGGCAAGCAACATTGTCGTGGGCTTGGAATGCGGAGGCTCCGATGCCTTCTCCGGCATATCGGCCAACCCGGCACTTGGAGCGGCCGCGGATCTCCTGGTGCGCCACGGAGGCACCGCCATTCTGAGTGAAACTCCGGAGATTTATGGCGCCGAACATCTCCTCACCCGACGGGCTGTGAGCCCTGCGGTGGGTGAGAAATTGGTTCAACTCATTCGATGGTGGGAAGAACACACCACAAGCCTGGGCGGAAAAATAAACAACAATCCTAGCCCGGGCAACAAGGCAGGCGGCCTGACCACCATACTTGAAAAATCTCTGGGGGCATCCTCCAAGGGGGGCACCACAAACCTGGTGGATGTTTACGGGTTTGCAGAATTAGCCTCGGCAAAGGGTTTTGTCTTTATGGATACCCCCGGGTATGATGCTGTTTCCGTAACAGGGATGATCGCCGGTGGTGCCACTGTCATCTGTTTCACAACCGGCCGGGGTACCGTCTGTGGTTTCAAACCGGTCCCGGGCATCAAACTGGCATCAAATACGGAAATGTATCAGAGACTGAGCGGCGATATGGACATCAATTGCGGCCGTATCGTAGACGGTGACGCCTCTGTTCAAGAGATGGGTGAAGCCATCTTTCACATGATTCTGGAGACCGCCTCGGGCAAAAAGACCAGGAGCGAGGAACTGGGCCTCGGGGACAATGAATTCGTCCCATGGCAGATAGGGCCGGTCATGTGAGCGGTATCTCAAACTCCCATTCGCACCAGACATCCTTGGGGTGATCGTCCGGCGGGCAGACGAGACATGTCGCCTTTGCCTTGGGGTTGATGACCTCGGCTGCGGCTTCGCAAATAGCCAACCCGGCGGGTTTACAGGCTAACTCACCGATTCCGTCCTCAACCCTTCTAACCTGTTGGTGACAATTGGTCACCTTGATCCTGAATCTATTGTCATCCAGGTCTTCGATTTCATAATCGGCGTTGGCCCAGATCGTTGAGAGGATCATGGCGTCCCTGAGCGAGTTGAGGTCGTCCTTCAGACCGAACATCTTTCTCAACCGATACATCTGAACCCTTGCATTGGCTGGGAAGCAGTGGGCATCGGCCTTCACCGCGGCTTCTTCCCCATATTCGTTGTTGATATACAGTATGTAGTTGTTTTGGAGATTCCACCAGTTTTTCTGGAACATCTCGATAAAGTCCAACAATTCCTCTTTTGATAGTTTTGAGAGTATTTCTCCCTGAAATTTATTCAGCGGCAACGTCTTTTCCTCCTTCTCATATTTTTTCTCCCAGCGAGTAATCATGGCCCCGCTGTCGGTCGTGGAAGCATAGGGTATAGCGGAGCATGTGTCAAGCATCTGAGATCACAGGGAATGACATTTGGACCCATGCCTTTCCGCGATAATCTAAAGTGAATAAGGGTTCCACATGATTTACTCGCAAAATGAATAGACTGAGATATACATTCGTTTTAGTGGCCCGCGATGCGAAAATGTAAAGTTATTCTTGTGCAGGTCCTGAGTCTTTAAAAGTCAAATTCTACACACTTGTTTGAGGTGCTGTTCCCTTTATCCATGAAGAGAAAAACAGTGCTATCAACAGTCCGCCCACGGGTAAAATGTGCAATACGAGCCGATCCAATGCCACGCTGAGAAGTTCGCGTATGTCCCATGGCGTCACCAGGAAAATCAGGAAGTAGGTTACCAAATGAAGCAGAAAAAGTGAACACGCTGTAAAAGTGGTCCGATCACAAAACGCACGCCATCTAATAATGGCCGACACGATAAGGATTAGCCATATTAAACCGTATTGCCATATACTTACAACTTGGCTCACAAACTCACTCAGGATGATGGGGATGCGCGATACATTCTTGATAATCTCACTGAAACGCAGGTGTGCGGGGTAGTTTTCCTCTGTGCGTGGTATATCATTTGACCATATCAGCCAGGGTAGAATGAGGATTATAAACGTTGCCACACAGAGGACTGCACCTGACAACCGTCGTCTCCAGTATTGACTTCGAATTGGAAACAAAAATATGACAAGGCAGTTGATTGCACCAAGCGCCAGCCCTTCGTTTTTAGTAAATGCAGCGAATCCCGATAGTATTCCGCACAGCACACATGAACGCCATTTGGAATGCTCTTCCCAATCGAGCAGGTATACCACCGAGGCTGTGTAGAAAGCCGTCAAGGGCACATCAGCATTTCCCGATCCGGCCCAGCGCAGCATTACTGGAGTTCCCATTACGATGGCCGTTATTGTGAAAGCCGCCGGGGTTGGTAATCGACGTTTGCTGAAGGCAAATACGAGACACATCAGTCCAAAGTAGATCACAGGTAGAGACAGTTTGGCCATTTGATCATCGATATGTCCGAGCACACCGTAAACACCGGCCATTAGGAAAGGTACCATCAGGGGATAGTCCAGGTGGCTGTAACCGAGTGATAGATCACCGAAGTAGTCGGGACAGGGTATTATCCCTTTCAAGGCAATTACCTTTGCCTTCAGTCCCCAAATTGCAAACGCATCCCATTCATACAGATGAGAACCCAATGCGTGAACCAAGACAATACTTTGAAATATTAGCAGCAGAATGAAGAGAGCGGTAGAGACGACAAATGGAAGCCGGGTGATATGCAGGAACCCAGACCTTAACTCATTTATAGGAATTTTCCAATTACGGAAAAAAAATATACAAGGGATCATAGTAACCACGAACAGCACCACAAACGACCACCGTGTTGGCCGGACTCCAACCAGTCCCAGCAAAAACAATAAGTATCCAAGACTTCCCGTGCCCAGGATTACTACAAGGCTTAATGTCTCGGAAAACAGGCATTCCTCTTTCCAGGTAAAGAGCTTTGCCCCTACCATGCCAAGAGTCAATATTACCAGCAGGTAAAAAGCCAACCAAACCCAATCCATCATCGCAATCTCCTGACCTTAACGCGAAACCCGCCGTGTTGAGGCGGCGAGAAGACTGCTATCCAGTGTATTCCCAGTTTCTCAGAAAGTGCAGGCGTTAGAAGAGTACGTTTTTTCACTATCATTTTGCCATCGTTCACAACAGGTGAAGAATCCGAAACGTAAATACGCCGGGGGTAAATAACATAATTACCACGAAAGTAGACCTCCGCCATAAAACCTTCATGTTCCTTTAGCTCAGGCCTAAACCCTTCAAACTGGACCCAAATATTTCCCGACGGCATCCGGTTATTGAACAAATTGTCGAGTTGCTCGTAAGGTGTCAACACCAGTTCGGGCCCTTGAAGTAGAAAATGTCCGATCCGGTAACTCCTTGCCTTTGGATGAAAATTGACAACACAGATACAAAGTACGGCAGTGGCGAGCAGTAGTGACGGTACAGCCGTTACAAGAAAAGAAACACTTCTAGTTGCTTTATTCATTAAATGCATTTTTTTAAATTTAAAATCAAAGGATAGGGTTGATACACTGTCTGTCTTGTAGACAAGGGGTCAAAGAACAACTTCTTCTCGAAATCCAAACCGTATGCTGTTGTCCAGATAGTAGATCAGGAAGGGTTCGAGCTTGTAAAGCCTGACTCTAAAGCGCCTTGTAAACGCAGCCAGATCCAGTGACTGACCCGATTCAAAAAACTCCGTTGTAAACGTAAACTTTTTGAGGTACGCCCTGACAGCCTTCACGGCCTCCGGCCCCACAGAAATCGCCCCTACGTTCCCCGACATCTGTAACCCGCGAATCTCCTGCCAGGTGGATGCCGCCCCATGGATGGCTGCGGATGCCTGCCCGCTCGCCAGGGATTCCCGGATATGCCTGGATTCAGGGTCAGAAAAGAAGTAGAAGCGGGCGTTCACATAAACATAGTAAACGGCTGCCGCCCACGCCACATCCCCTTCGGCTGTGGCAAGGGTCATGGTGCTCTGCCCATTTATGATCTCTTCCGCAAGTCCCTTCAAGTCCTTACTATTGTGTTCCGGAGCCATTAAAATCCTCAAATCGGACCACGAGAGAAAGGCCTGAGAATTCAAGATCCAAGATTGTCGAGGATTAAATGAGGGCCTTTGTATCGCAGCTGTCACACTCAAACTGCAAGGTGACATGGGTGATATTGCGCTGGCCCAGCTTTTCCTCAATCTGTTTTCTCAGGTTGTCGCTCTCACTAACCATCATGTCCTCTATATCCACGTGCGCCTCGAATTGAATGTTCTTTTCGTTTAGCATCCAGATGTGAACATGATGTATGTTTTTTACGCCAGGGACCGATTCCAGATCCTTTTGAATATCTCTCAGGGAAACCGATTTTGGGGAACCCATCATGATGACGGTGGTGGCCTCCTTTATAATATCCCAACTTCCCTTGAGAACATAGAGGGATATAAGGACCGTCAGCACCGGGTCCACCCAGTAGACATCCAGGAGGTAGATAAATACGCCCCCGAGGATAACCGCCACACTCGAGACCGCATCGCTGAAGAGGTGGAGATATGCGGATCGGATATTCAGGTTGTCCTTGGAACCCTTTCGCAGCAAGAGGGTTCCGATGATATTGGCGATCAACCCGATGCCGGCCACCCCCACCATGAGAGCCCCCTTGATCGGTTCAGGGTGCATAAACCGCTCATAAGACTCTTTGATAAGAAAAAAACAGATGGCAACCAGGACAGCAGCGTTGATAATGGCCGCGATGATTTCGGCCCGCTTCAACCCGAAGGTGTAGTTTTCCGTCCGGGTACGCTCACCCAGACGGATGGCAATGTAGGCAACAATGATGGCGATCCCGTCGCTAAAATTGTGCAGGGCATCTGAGATCAGGGACAGGCTGCCCGACATAACCCCGCCGATCACTTCAGCGACGGTGATCGCAAAGTTGAGCATCATGGTGATAAACAGGCGGAGCTTGGATCCAGTCCCGCCTGTATGATCATGCCCCATCGAATGATCCCTCCAATAACCTTGGACGTCGATCTGCCCAGGGCCTGGCCTCCTCAAGTTGGGCAGCAAGCCGAAAGAGGGTCGCTTCGTCTCCAAAACGTCCCACAAAATGGACCCTAACGGGAAGGCCGTCGTCATTCCACATCAGGGGGACAGACATGGCGGGTTGTCCCGTGACATTGCAGATAGGTGTAAAGGGTACAAATTCTTTGGCCCGCTCCAGACCCGTAAGTGGGTTATCGGGTGTGGAATCAAAGGTGCCGAGCAATACAGGCGGTTCTCCCAGAGTGGGGGTGAAGGAGGTCCCGTTGCCAATTTGGGATCATACCTCCGTTATGATGAAGGCCTTGGACTTGCAAACTGCTACGCAGGTCCCACACCCAAAGCAGTTGTTGGGTCGCACCGGGAAAGCCTTGCTGGAAAAGTCAAAGACATCCACGAGGCTAAACTTCAAACATTCTTCGCATTCATCACACTTGATCCTGGTCAACATGGACAAGCTAGACTTCAAAGGTTCGATACTGCTTTCCCATCAGAGCGACCCGCTGCATCCACCCGAGAAATGACAACCCACAACAAACGACTGAATTTTTCCTATTTATCATCTATCAGCTCAAGCAGGACCCCGTTCATCATCTTGGGATGGACAAAGGCGAATTCACAGTCACGGAAGGGCCTGGCCACATCCCCTCTTGAATCCGGAATAAAGGGATAATTCTTTGCCTTTAACTCATCAATGGCCTCACGGGTGTTATCCACATTGAAGCTGATGAGCATGATGCCCTCACCGTTCTTCTCGATAAACCTGGCCACATCTCCATCGGGGGTGGTTGATTCCATCAACTCAAAACCCACTTCCCCAACATAGTATCTCGCCACATTAATCTTTTCCGGCTCATCCACGTAGGCGTCATCCGGCTCGCTCTTGCCCAGAACAGGTTCCCAGATCTTTTTGGCCGCTTCCAGGTCCTTGACAGCGATACAGATATGATCCACCTTGTTTGTCTTCATTTCTCTCCCCTTCTCGGAATTCACTTCTTCTTAAAAAGGCCTTCCCAATGAAGCTCCAATATAGCTTTAATGTAGCTACGCCGTCAAGGTCAAAATCCGCATTACCAATCTTTGAAAACAGCCCAATTCCCGCATAGATAAACCTTTGTTAAGCGTGTCTCATAGCCGCAACCCCAGGCACTTTTTACCTTGACAAAGATTTTGTACACAGTATACAGGTTTTACTCAACAAAAAAATTGGTGGCTTCGTAAAAAGTCTCTAAGGCCGTCACTCCCACGAACGCGGGAGTCTCCCGCCGCGGCGGGATTGATTTCC
>JABMQV010000148.1 GCA_013203065.1 Desulfobacteraceae bacterium
CAAAAAGGATACTGGAAGCTGGCTGTTCTATCGATTCTCGGCACACTTAACGCAATACCGAAGTGGTATTCACCTAAAGGAGAACTCTCGGCGGAAGAGATAGGTGAGGCCTTGGCTGGTTTCATTATCAAAGGCCTCTCCGTAGATTGAGAGAGGAAGCGAGACTCAAAGTGAGGTCAAAAACCTATTGTGGCGCCATAACATCGGGACCGTCTTATGTTCCACACTCGAAAAGGCTGCCACCGCCACGGCGGCACTCTTGGAATATGGTCCGGTTACGAAGAATGGAGCAGATGACTAGAAATTGATGAACAATTATGGAGGTACCAATGGAGTTAATAGAAAATGCAGCAAGACGAGGACAAACCGCTCTTTCAGAATACGAGTCAAAGCAGGTCTTGAATGCTTACGGGATTCCGGTCACCCGGGAAATCCTGGTCAATGATGTTGAGGGCCTTCTCAAGGCCACTCAAGAAATCGGTTATCCCCTTGTCTTGAAGGGGTGTTCATCCGAGATCGCTCACAAAACGGAAAAGGGTCTGATCAAGGTGGACATAAGAAATGATGATGAGGCCGAAGCTGCATTTGAACAGATCACTACCGGTGCGAGTGGGCCCGAGAATGCTATTCTCGTCCAGGAAATGGTTCAAGGGCAGCGAGAACTGGTCATAGGTTTGACCCGGGATCCTCAGTTTGGCCCATGTGTCATGTTTGGTCTGGGTGGAATATTCACTGAAATCTTGAAAGATATATCATTCCGGGTGGCCCCTCTGGAAAAACGCGATGCCCTGGAGATGATGCAGGAGATCAATGGCAGCAAGATCCTGGAGTCCGTGCGTGGTATGGAAGAGGCTAATCTGGATATGCTTGCAGATATGCTGATGAAAATTGGACAGATCGGCTTGGATCATGAAAAGGTCAAAGAGATTGATGTCAACCCGGTGATCATCTCCAAAGGCAATCCTGTGGCCGTGGATGCCTTGGTGGTGTTGATGTAGAGGTTTGCATTTAAGGAGGAAAGAAGATGAGAGCCATTGATGTGCATGTTCATCCGAGTACGGCCCCATTTTCCTATGAACGAAGGTGGGGCAAGGAAGTGGCTGATTTTTTGCCTAAGTATTACCGTATAGAAGAAAAAATGAGGACCGATGAAGAAATGGCAGAAGAGTTCAGGGCCCTTGACATCAAAGCCCTTCTGATCGGATGGGATGCCCAGACCGAGAGTGGTTGCGAGACCGCCGGAACAAACGATGAGGTGTCCAGGCTCATGAAAGAATTCCCTGATGTGTTTATCGGAGGATGGGCCATGATCGATCCATGGAAAGGTAAGTGGGCCGTAAAAGAACTTGAAAGATGTATCAAAGAACTGGGTTTGACAGGCCTAAAATTCCAGCAATCAGCCCAGGGGTTTTTTCCCAATGACAGACGGTTCTATCCCCTTTATGAAAAATGCCTCCAATTGAATGTGCCGGTCTCTTTCCATACCGGAACCACCGGCCTGGGTGCCGGCATGCCGGGGGGACACAGTTATCGCCTCAAATACACCAAACCGATTCCCTATATCGATGATGTAGCCGCTGATTTTCCAGAACTGACTATAATCATGATTCACCCCGCCTGGCCCTGGATCGATGAGCAGATAGCAGTGCTACTTCACAAGGCCAATGTGTTTAATGATCTTTCCGGCTGGGCCCCCAAATATTTTCCGGAAAACCTTAAAAGGGAGGTCAATGGCCGGTTGCAGGACAAATTCATGTACGCCTCGGATTATCCTGAAATCCCCCCTAAACGGTGGCTCGATGAGTTTGAGGCGGGCGGCTACAAGCCCGAGGTGATGGAAAAAGTCCTTTATAAAAATGCTCAGAGGATTCTGAGATTGGAGGGGTGACAAAATGACATCTTCCAAAAGGCGAAGATGAAAAAAGAAAATCCTGAGGAGTTGGGACTTCTGCAAATAACCCCATAACGAGGACTTTATTCATGTTCCATTTTACCGACGAACAGAGAATGATTCAAGATATGGTTGGGAGATTGGGGAGAGATGAGATTGGCCCCCTGGCTAAAAAG
>JABMQV010000149.1 GCA_013203065.1 Desulfobacteraceae bacterium
CTGCAGCGGGATTGAATATTTCGAGGATTCAAATTTGAGACTGACGCCGAGATTGGCCAAAAGCGGGCGTTTTTCAAAGGTCTCTAAGGGTGTAATGAGGTAAGAGATGTCTCACAGAACAGACCTGAAAGAGATTGACACCAAGATCCGGTCACTGAAGAAGACCGTTCACGAATTGAATCAAATGTCGGATCATTTTCCTGCCCTGGCCAGAAATACGTCCCGGATCTTGGCAAGTATCAGGATGCTGGAGATAAACATAACCGATATTGTCGGGTTGGACGGGCAAGGCTAACCCTGATTCCAATAACATTATGATGAGGAGGACAAAATGAATATCTACGTGGGTAACTTATCGTACGAGGCCACCGAAAACGATTTGCGAACAGCCTTTGAGGCTTTTGGTCAGGTCATATCTGTCAACATCATAACCGACAGATATAGCGGCAGATCGCGAGGATTTGGGTTCGTTGAGATGTCTGATGAAGCCGAGGCTCAATCGGCCATTGAGGGTCTGAACGAAAAACCATTGAAGGATCGTTCGGTTAAGGTTAACAAGGCCCGACCTCGACCGGACGGTCGTCGAGAAGGAGGGCGTGGTACAGGCTAGGGCTTCTAATTTTTCGGTTGAACCCGGATCATCGATTGAGAAATTCTGAAAGGAGATCGAGATTGTGCCAGAGGGAACCGTGAAATGGTTTGATGGAAAGAAGGGATACGGTTTTATAGCTCAGGATGACGGTGATGATATTCTTGTGCACTATTCCTCCATCTAAACATCTGGATTCAAGACCCTCTCTGAAGGTGACCGCGTTAGTTTTGAGATAGAAGCGGGTAATCGAGGCCCCAAAGCCAAAGAAGTTACAAGAGTCTAACAGTCAAGACATTTTGAATCCTCACCCCACAGGCTGTACAAACCATTCAACAACCCCAGCTGTGAGCCCGATAAAATGCCTTGATTACCAGGGTATTTATCGCCGCCCCAGCCGAGTGACTTCTGAAAAGTCGTAAAGCAAGCCAAAGTGTGTCAAATCAAGGAAAAAGGCGTGCAGCCTGACAAGCCAAGCTCCTTACTCCGGATAATCCTGAGCCGTCGCATGCTGGTGGCCCTTCTCATGGGCTTTTCCTGCGGCCTCCCCCTCCTCTTGACCATTACGCTGTTGCAGGCGTGGATGAAAGAGGAAGGAGTGGGCCTCACTCTCATAGGGATGATGGCCCTGGTGGGCATCCCCTACACCGTGAAATTCCTCTGGGCCCCCTTTCTGGATCGTTTCACGCTGCCCTTTCTGGGACGGAGAAGGGGGTGGCTTTTGGTGGCCCAGGTGGCCTTGATCTTCTCAATTTCAGGATTGGGTTTCACCGATCCGGGGAAGAACCCGTGGATGGTGGCCTTTGCTGCATTTCTTGTGACCTTTTTTAGCGCATCGCAGGATATTGTGGTGGATGCCTATAGAAGGGAAGACCTGACGGACGAGGAATTGGGGCTTGGTTCCTCGCTTTATGTGAATGGATACAGGGTGGGGATGCTGCTGGCCTCAGGGGGTGGACTGATCCTAGCAGATCACCTGCCCTTTTCTGCCGTCTACCTGATCATGGCCGCCTGCATGCTGCCGGGTGTCATTACCACACTCCTGGCACGGGAGCCCGAGGTCACGCTCGGGACCCCGAGGACAATGAGGGAGGCCGTTTTTGATCCCCTGTTGGAATACTTCAACCGACAAGGCGCACTGTGGATTCTGGCATTCATCCTCCTTTATAAGATCGGTGACACCATGGCCAGTTCCATGACCTTGCCCTTCTATCTTGATATAGGGTTTACAAAGACGGAGATTGGCGCGGTCGTAAAGCTCTTCGGGTTTTGGGCCACTGTTGCGGGAAGCCTCATCGGCGGCGTTATCATGATCCGTCTGGGGATCAGCCGTTCCCTCTGGGTCTTCGGGTTCCTCCAGGCAATATCCACTGCATGTTTTGCAGTCCTTGCCAGGATCGGCCACAGTGTTCCTGCCCTCTCCGGCGTGATTGCCTTTGAGAACCTGAGTGGCGGCATGGGCACTGCCGCATATGTGGCATTTATGGCGAGCATCACAAACAGGAAATTTACCGCCACCCAATATGCACTTCTCACCAGCCTCATGGGTGTCCCCAGGGTTCTGGCCTCTGCCCCCACAGGTTTTTTGGCCAAGAATCTGGGCTGGGAAGGTTTCTTCATCGTGTGCACCCTTATTGCCATACCCGGGATGCTGCTTTTGCTCAAGTTCGCCCCCTGGACCCTGACCGCTGCCCAATGCCCAATGCCCATTGACCAATTCCCAATGACTAATGACCAATGACTA
>JABMQV010000150.1 GCA_013203065.1 Desulfobacteraceae bacterium
CAACATGACCATCGATGGATCCACGGCCCAGGTCTGTTCCCAACTGGCCGAACTCCTGGACCTTCCCAGTGTCATGCATGTGATTGATCTCCATCGGAAAGAGGATCATCAGTTGCTGATCACCCAAAAGATGGAGCACGGGTATGTCAGACTTGAGGCAGAACTTCCGCTTGTGATTTCCGTTCGTAAGGAACTTAATAAGCCCAGGTATACTGCCTTTACCGGGATCCTGGCTGCCGAATCAAAGGAAATCAAATTGCTTTCCAACAAAGAGCTGAGCATCGACACCGGTCTTATCGGTCTTGAGGGCTCCCCCACCAAGATGGCAGGCCTGGAACTCCGCCAGTTTGAAAGGGAAAAGGAGCGGGTCGAAGGGGCTCCTGACGAGATCGTCCAGGACCTTGTGGACAAGATTCACCGGTACGGGATCATTTAAAGAAAAAATTGAGCTAAACCGCCTAAGGCGCCTGAAATGAAATACAATTAGAATTAATAAAAACCTTGAATGATAACCTGACCAGCTTTTGGCACTTTTTAACCCTTGAGGTAGCTTGATGAATAAAAATCATCATGATGGGATCTGGGTATTTTCAGAGCAGCGAAATGGTGAGCTGCATGAGGTAACCCTTGAGCTTTTGGGAAAGGCCAGAGAACTTGCCGGTCAGAATCAGGGAAAAGTAACGGCAGTCATCCTTGGGCAAGGGATAAGACCTCTTGCACAAACCCTTCTCAATTATGGGGCTGATTCTGTCCTTGTGGCCGATACCCCCGTGCTGAACCCATACCGACTCATCCCCTATTCCCTTGTTTTTGAGAAACTAATAAACGAATACCATCCCGAGATCTTGCTTATGGGTGCCACCTTCATGGGGGTTGAACTAGCCCCCCGGGTGGCGGCCAAGGTTCGGACCGGTCTCTCGGCTCACTGCGTTGATCTCAAGCTTGACCAGGACGGGAAACTTCTTCAGGTTGTGCCGGGATGGGGTGGCGGGGTTATTGCGACCATCGCCTGCCCGGATCACAGACCTCAGATGGCCACCGTCATGCCGGGCACCATGAAACCCCTCCCTCCCGAGGAGAGAAAGGGAGATATCAAAGAGATCGAGATTAATCTGCCCGACAAAGATCTTGGCCCAAAGGTGCTGGAGATCAAGAGGGAAAAAGCCGAGGGGTTACCCCTTGAAAAGGCCGAGGTGGTTGTGGCCGGTGGATGGGGTGTTGGGAGTCGGGAAGACTGGAAGCAGGTGGAGGAATTGGCCGACGTGCTGGGGGGGGCCGTGGGGGCCACCCGCCCGCCGGTGGATGAAGGTTGGGCAGAAGAAGGACAGATGATAGGACAGAGCGGAAAGACGGTACGGCCCAAACTTTATATGGGCATTGGGATATCCGGTGTCATGCATCACGTGGTGGGCATGGACCAATCAGAACACATCATAACCATAAACTCTGATGCCAACGCGGAGATCTTTGAGACCTCCGATGTAATCGTTGTGGAGGATTTCAGGAAGATCCTCCCAAAGTTGATTAAAAAAATTCGGGAACGGGTTAAAAGATAATCACAAAGCAAACAGACAAGGAGGTTGCCATGGCAGATATAAAAGAGATAGAGCAGGCACTTAACTCGTATATTCGACCCCTGACTTTCCCCCTGGCCATAAAGATGTTGAAATCTGAAGATGAAATTCCCGAAAAGACCCGCCGACCCTTTCAGCAAATGAAGAAGAAGGTGGCCATATGTCAGGGGATCGGTATGGCCAGAAAACTGGGCTGGGCAGTGGCCATGGGCAAGGAAGACATGCAATGTTCTCTGGGGGCTGCTCCCTTTGGCTTCTTTAAGAACATCAACTTCTATAACGAAGGGAATCTGGCCGCGGGCATGTTTACTGCTTCCAAGGAGACAGGGAAAAAAGAGGAAGACCTGATTGATCGCTTTGACTACGGGCTTTATAGCCACATCCTGGTGGCCCCCCTGAATCGAACGGCCTTTGAACCGGATATGTTCATGGTTTATGGCAATCCAGCCCAGATAATGCGGCTTATCCAGGGGGCCCTCTATAATGAAGGGGGTGCAGTCCAATCTTCGTCCATGGGAAGACTTGGGTGCGCGACCATCATAACGGTTATGAAGAGCAACGAATGTCGTTACCTTGTCCCCGGTAACGGAGATCGTATTTTTGGGATGACCCAGGACTACGAAATGTCCTTTATCATTCCTGTATCAAAGATGGACACGGTCCTGGATGGGCTTGCCAAGACCCACAAGGGTGGCATCCGGTATCCCATCACCAGTTTTTTTAACTTTCAGGCCGCGTTCCCACCTTCCTATCAGGAACAGATGAAAATTTGGGAGGAAGAAGGAGAATTGTAAATGGAATCATATACTGGAAGACAGAGGGTTTCTGCGGCCTTCAAAAAGACCTTCACCGACCAGGATCCCGAAATCGACAGGGTGCCTGCTTATCCCTTCACCGGCCAGTGTAACGCACAGCTCATAGGGGCAACCATCAGAGAGATTTTGCAGGACCCGGGGCTTTTTGTGAAGGCACAGGTGGCTGGTTATGAACGATACAAACCCGATATCGTTCTGATGCAGTGGGATCTGCTGACAGAGGTTGAAGCCCTTGGCAATGAGCTCAGATTCCCTGAAAACGGTCTGTGCATCTCCACAAAGGCCGCCCTTGAAGACAAAGGGAAATTGAGCAGCCTCAAGCTTGCAGATCCCACAAAGGACGGACGTATGCCAGGCTATCTGGAGGCCATCAAAGAGACAAAGAAAATAATCACCGACGCCCCTGTATCACCCATTGTTGCAGGGCCCTGGACCATCGCCATCGGCCTCAGGGGCGCAAGCGAACTCATCAGGGATGCGATGAAGGACCCGGCTTATGTCCATGAACTTTTGGAGTTCACCACACAGATGTCAATCAGGTTCGGCGAGGCCCTTCTAGATATCAAGGCTGCGCCCAATTATTCTGAAGCCCCGGCATCCTGCAGCCTCATCTCCCCTGATATGTATCGCACCTTCATCTTTCCACGCCACAGACAGATCGTGAATCATTTTGCGGAAAAGAAGGTGGGGGTTGGCCTCCACATCTGCGGTTATGCCGATCCAATCCTTGAAGATATGGCCAATACCGGGGCCAACAACATCAGCATTGATGCCCCCACCGATCTGGGGAAGGCCGTGGAGGCAACACGGGGCAAGGCGGTTCTCATCGGAAACGTTGACACCTTCCTTTTCCTGTCGGACGACAAGGAAGCGATGAAGCAGGCCATAAAGGGCTGTCTTGATGCGGCTCCCCAGGATAGCGGGTACATCCTGGCCTCCGGCTGTGAGGTGCCGGGTATCGCCCCGCCTGAAAAAATTGCCTGGTTTATGGAGTTGGTCAATGAAGTGGGTAGATATTAATACCGCCCCCTGAGGAGGTACAAAAATAAATTTGAAAGGAGATTTGCAATGGCATCGGACGAGAGAACGCAGGAGATATTAAAGGAGCTTCGCGAGGCATTGATACGCTACGACGAGGATGGCGTTGTGGAATGGGCCAAGACAGCCATAGATGAAGGGGTTGACCCGTTTGCCGCGGCCTTGGAAGGCCTGGCTGACGCCATGATTGAGGTGGGGGAGTTATACAACAAAAGAAAATATTTTGTTCCGGAACTCCTGCTTTGCTCCGATGCACTATACGCGGGGCTCAAAATTCTGAGGCCGGCCATCAAGGCCTCGGGCAGGGAATCTGAAGCCAAGGGGTCGATCGTTCTGGGGGTGGTGGAGGGCGATGTCCATGACATCGGGAAGAACCTGATTAAGATGATGTTTGACGTGGCCGGATGGACCGTTTATGACCTGGGAAAAGACGTTCCCCTTGAAAAATTTCTGGAGGAACAGCTAAGGACCGATTCCGATATCGTCGGTCTTTCTGCATTGATGACCACCAGTATGATCGTGATGCCGGAGATTATAAAAAAATTGAAAGAAAGAAATCCCAACGTACGCATCATGCTGGGGGGCGCCCCAATAAACCAGGAACTCGTGGAAAAATATGGAGCTGACGGCTTTGCTACCAATGCCGGAAACGCGGTTGACGAAGCAATGAACCTCCTCAAAATGCTAAAAAAAGAGGAGAC
>JABMQV010000015.1 GCA_013203065.1 Desulfobacteraceae bacterium
ACCATACGCTATTTCCGTGATGAATACGAGGCCCACATAAGAGATAAAAAGTGCTATGCGGGCGTATGCAAGCCCCTTTTCCAGTATCATATTGACCATGAGGCCTGTACGGGTTGCGGCCTTTGCGCCATCAAATGCCCTCAGGAGGCCATAACCGGGCAAAAGAAACAACCCCACGAGTTGGACCAGGAAAACTGTATCAAGTGCGGAATATGTTACGAGGCCTGTAAGTTTGAGGCCGTCCTTATCGGATAATGGTAACATTTTAGCCCCTTGAAACCAGGGCAATGGGGATTCCGAACCCCCATTCCCCTGTCCAAGTGCGAATTTTGAAAAGAGCAAAATTGATACGGATGATGAAGTTTTTGTGAAACCGTCAAGGATAACACTTATGGTTACGTTTAGGCTGAATGGCAAAGAGGTTCAGGGAGAAGCGGGGGAATATCTTCTTCAGGTTGCAAGGAGATATGATGTTGAGATCCCGACCCTGTGCCACCACGAGGCCTTAGAGCCTGCCGGCATGTGCCGTCTTTGCACCGTTGAACTCTTTGATGGGCGAAGGACCCGTCTTGTCACCGCCTGCAACTACCCCGTATGGGAGGGCATGGAGGCCTTCACCGATTCCGAGACGGTCCTCCAGGGGCGCAAACTCCTCGTTGAATTACTGCTGGCCCGCTGTCCCGACGTCCCTGTGCTCCGCGAATTGGCGGCAACATATGACATCAAGGAACCGCGCTTTGAAAAGGAAAATGATGATTGCATCCTTTGCGGGCTCTGTGTGCGGATCTGCGAAAGGATGGGGGCCAACGCCATCAGTCTTGTCGGGAGGGGGGTGGATCTCAGGGTGGATACCCCCTTTCATCGACAGACCGATCTCTGCATGGCCTGCGGCGCCTGCGCCTCTGTTTGCCCAACCGGGCGTATCAAACTCAAGGACATAACCGCACAGGGTGTCGAACCGATTCCGTCCGAATATGACATGGGTCTTGTGGGCCGAAAGCCCATCTATGTGCCGTACCCCCAGGCCATACCCAACACACCCGTCATTGACCGGCGCACGTGCCTTCACTTCAAAACCGGGGGGTGTAAGATATGCACCGAATCCTGCGGCGTGGAGGCCATTGATCACACCCAAACCGATGAGACCATAACGTTAACCGTAGGTTCAATTATTCTTGCACCCGGTTTTCAGCCCTTTGACCCTTCCAGACTCGGGGCATACGGGTACGACAAGAGCCCGGATATCCTGACCGCAATGGAATTCGAGAGGATCCTCTCTGCCTCGGGCCCCACAATGGGCCATCTTCTGCGGCCATCAAATGGCAAGGAACCCAGCAAGATTGCATGGGTCCAGTGCGTCGGCTCAAGGGATCTGCACAGATGTGATCATGGCTACTGCTCGTCTGTGTGTTGCATGTACGCCATAAAGGAGGCCGTGATCGCAAAGGAGCACGCGGGCAATGAGCTTGGCTGCACCATCTTTTTTATGGATATGCGGACCCACGGAAAGGACTTTGAAAAATATTACAATGAGGCGCGAGAGAAACACGGAATCCGGTTTATTCGCTCCAGAATTCCCGCCATTGAATGTGTTGGGGACAGTGGCGATCTGCGACTGCCATACGTGGCAGAAAACGGAAAGGTCGTTGAGGAAACCTTTGATATGGTTGTACTCTCTGTCGGCCTCGAAACATCGAATGAGACCATAGAACTTGCAGAAAAACTCAACATCGATCTGTCCGAGGGGCGGTTCTGTGAGACCGACTCCTTCCATCCTGTAAATACAACCAGAAAAGGTATCTACGTCTGCGGCACGTTTCAAGGACCCAAGGATATCCCCCAATCGGTCATTGAAGCCAGCTCAGCGGCAGCAGAAGCCGGGGCCCTCCTGAGTACGGCCAGGCATACCCTGACCCGGCCGGCACAAGCGCCCCTAGAAAGGGACCTTAGGGGAGAGAGGCCGCGTATCGGGGTCTTCGTTTGCCAGTGTGGCATAAACATCAGCGGGGTGATTGATGTCCCCGGGGTACGTGAATATGCCGCATCCCTTCCCTATGTGGCGTATGCCACGGACAATCTTTACACCTGTTCCCAGGACACTCAGGAGACCATCGCGCAGGTAATTCAGGAAAAAAATCTGAACAGGATTGTGGTCGCTGCCTGCACCCCAAAGACCCACGAAACCCTTTTCCAGGAGACATTGGTAAACGCCGGGTTGAATAAATATCTCTTTGAAATGACAAATATCCGGAACCAGGGTTCCTGGGTCCACAGGGACGAACCAAAGACGGCTACGGAGAAGGCCAAGGACCTGGTCCGTATGGCGGTCGCCAAGGCGGCGTTGATGGAATCTCTTGAGGAGACCGAGCTGGAGATAAATCAGAGGGCCCTGGTTGTGGGGGGCGGGATCGCGGGAATGGTGGCCGCCAGAAACCTTTCGTCACAAGGCTACAGGGTGTCGCTTGTTGAGAGGTCTTCTTTCTTGGGAGGACAGGCCGTCGGTCTTTTCAGGACCTGGCAGGGAGAAGATGTCCGGGTAAACCTGGACGATTTGATCGGGTCGGTGCAATCGGACCCTAACATCGACATACACCTTGATACAAGACTGACGCAGGTCGAGGGTTTTGTGGGCAACTTCAGCTCCACCTTGGAATCGGAGGACAAAGAGAAGGTGGTTGAGCACGGGGTCTCGATTATTGCCACCGGGGCAGTGGCGTTGAAACCGTGTGAATATCTCTATGGGGAGGATCCCAGGGTGCTGACCCATCTGGAGCTGGACCGGAAGTTCATGGAAAATGATCCCTCATTGAGGGATGTAAGGACGGCCGTGTTTATCCAGTGTGTGGGTTCAAGAGAGCCGGAAAGGCCTTACTGCTCCAAGGTCTGTTGTACGCATTCCATCGAAAGTGCCCTCCACTTAAAAGAGCTGAATCCAAGGATGACTGTATACATCCTGTATCGAGATATTCGGACATACGGAGAACGGGAATACCTTTACAGAAAGGCCCGCTTGGCCGGGATTCTGTTTATCCGATTCTCCGTGGAACAGAAGCCCTTGATAACGCCCTTCTCAGACGGGTTACGTATAGAAGTGCTGGATGAGAGCCTCGGCGAAAAAGTGAGGTTGAAGGCCGACCTTTTGGCGTTGGCCTCTGCCATCGTCCCTTTCAGAAATGAGAAGCTCGCCCAGTCCTTCAAGGTTCCCCTGAACGAGGAAGGGTTTTTTGTGGAGGCGCACGCAAAGCTCGGGCCATCGGAATTTGCAACGGATGGTGTCTTTTTGTGCGGCATGGCCCACTACCCCAAACCCATAGACGAGTCTGTGGCCCAGTCACTGGCCGCCTCGTCACGCGCTGTTACGCTGCTGGCCCAGAAAAAGGTCCGGATGAGCGGGAACGTGGCCCAGGTTACGACCACTGTCTGCAGCGGCTGTGGAATCTGCGCGGATGTCTGCCCCTATTCAGCGCCCTCGGTCTTGGAAGATGGACCGATTCGGGGTGCGGCAGAGATAAACCCTGCCCTGTGCAAGGGATGTGGACTATGCGTTGCCTCCTGCCGATCAGGGGCAATCAATCTCAAGGGCTTTGGGGAGGATCAAATCATGGCCATGATAAATGAGATGTGAGAGGTGGGGTAATCCATACAGGGTGATTTTTCCCTTTTAAGGGACCTCCTGGACATACGGAAATAGAAATCGGGAGGCTTCATTTCTTCCGGATATCCTTGACAAAGGCAGGCGGGTCTGTTGATGTGGCAAGAGATGCCGCCGGGAATGCAAAGACGCTTGGCCCGCATCAAGAAACCATTGCCGGGGTATTAATGGATTTGACCATCCGAATAATTTCACGTACGCTACACCGAGAGCGGGGAAAACGTGGCTTACGGTTCACTGTCTAACAAAGAAAGGGATTCTTATGGGCACCATAGACCTCAGCAAGTCAGACCCCGGCTTCAGAAACGATTTGGCCAAAGAACCGGGCGGGGAGCAGGTCTCAGCCTGTTTTGTCTGCCGCACCTGTACGGCAAGCTGCCCCATTTCTGCGGTGAACGAAAAGTTCAACCCGTTTCGAATCATCCGCCTGGCGCTTTATGGTCTCAGGGATGAGGTCCTCAAAAACGATTTCATCTGGCTCTGTTCAAGCTGTTACGCCTGCCAGGAACGATGTCCCCAGGGAGTGAGCATAACCGAATTTATGACCCTGCTCAAGAATATGGCGTTCAAAGAGGGGCATGCACCGGTGGGCGTAAAAACGCAGATGGAACTTATAAAGGCCCAAGGCCGGATCTATGCCATTGATGAATTTGACAATAAGAAGCGGAATAAGGCGGGACTGCCTTCACTCCCCACATCGTGTGACGTGGTAGAAGAGCTGCTTGCATGAGGGGCGAAGTCATGAAATACGCACTTTTTTTGGGTTGTACCATCCCTGCAAGGTCGAGAAACTACGAACTCTCGGCCAGGAAGGTTGCGGAAAGACTGGGTATCCAGTTCATTGACGTGG
>JABMQV010000151.1 GCA_013203065.1 Desulfobacteraceae bacterium
AGTTTCTTCCTTGCCTTCACCGGAAAACTGGTGTTATATGTTAAGCCGATCTTATTGATATTCAACAGCATTCATGTCATTAGGCCAGGGCCGTGTTGGGCTGCCTTCACCTCAATCGAGGAATCTTTTCGTGAAAAACCGGGGTTTGCTCAATAGATATGTCTTCATCCCTGGCTTCTTATTGGTCCTTATCTCAACTATCTTGTTAGCCGTACACCAAACTGCCTGGTGCCTCGAAAATGAACAGAATCTTCCTTCTCAAGAATCATGGTCCAGCAAAGATATTCTGGCAGGTATAAACCTCTTGTATGACCGACGCTTTGACGAAGCTGAAGCGCTTTTCCGACAGGTCACTTCAAGAAGCCCGAAGAGGCCCATAGGTTATTTCTATCTGGCCATGGTGAATTGGTCGCGGATGGCATCCGGTTTTTGGTCCCCTGAAACAATAAAGGAATATCTCAAGCGTGTTGACCGTACCGTCAGCGTGGCCAGGGAGCGTATTGAGGACGGTAAGGCTGACAGTTATGACTACTTCTATCTCGGTGGGGCCCTGGGATTCAAAGGGCGTTTTGAACTGTCGCAAGGCAACTGGCTCTCCTCTTTCTTTTTTGCCAGGAGTGCAATCGATGCCTTGAAGACTTGTCTCGACATGGACCCCAACAACAAAGACGTATTACTGGGTATCGGCAGTTTTGATTATTATACGGCGCGTCTTTCAGGAGCGCTGAAATTTCTTTCCTACCTCCTTCTCCACAGGGGAAACAAGGAGGAGGGACTCCGAAAACTGAACATCGCCGCCGGAGAGGCAACCTATTCCGCCACTGAGGCCAAAAGCATGCTCCTTCACATCTACCTTTTTGCCGAAGAAGACTTCGAAAAATCCCTTATCACTGCAAAGGAACTCGTCGAAAAATATGACGAAAACCCGCGTTACAAAGTCTTGGAAGGGGTTAGCTACTTGAGGCTTGGCATGGAACCTCAATTCCGGGATGTGGTCTATGATCTCAGACAAAAAGCGCTAAAGGCCTCCTCACCCGAGATGGCAGCCCTGTGGGAGAGGCGTGCCCTGTATCTGGAAACGATCTATGACCTTTTTCATGACCACTATTCTGCGGCCAGGGCCAAGTTTACTTTGCTTTTGGATCACGCCGATCCCGAAAATGATCCCTACATGATTGCATGGCCCATGATAAAGGCGGGGATGAGCTACGACCTTGAAGGAAAGAGGGAAGAGGCAAAGAAATATTATCGCAAGGTGTTAAAAATGAAGAATGGGTCGGGGGCACAATTCCTGGCAAAAAAATTATTAAAATCCCCGCCCAAAAAGAATGACCCCTTTATCGGGTACTAACAGAGACAAAGAGGAGTTAAGATTTAGCCAAAAATATCTTGAGTTTTGAATATCGAATGTCAAACAGGGAATTTCGGATGAGACGCTAACAT
Organism: Desulfobacteraceae bacterium; assembly: GCA_013203065.1. The sequence continues at coordinate 1,444 of JABMQV010000151.1, forward strand.
GCAGAGATCCTCTTCAAAACTATCCCTCTTCGTGGTCCTGTTTCTGCTCACGCCAGGGTGTGTGAGTTTGGGGCTTGAGTTTTCCCCCTCCCTGATTTCTCACCTTACCCAGGCCTTCTTTGAAGAATGCGACCCGCAATTGGCAGAAAGGTCCTTCCCGGCAGAACTCAAACTCATGGAGGGACTCCTTAAGAGCGCACCGGATAACCGGCAGCTCTTGACGGCCCTCTGTATGGGGTTTACCGGGTACGCCATGTTGTTTGTTGAGGAGGACTCTCCTGAGAGGGCATCACAGCTCTATTTGCGGGCCAAGGAGTACGGGCTTAAGGCCATGGGCCGAAACGGCTCCCTGTTGAAAGCGGCAGGACCGTTAAAGGAGTCCATTACAAAGGCCCTCAGGGCCACCGGAAAAAAGGACCTTGAACCACTGTTCTGGACCACCCTGTCATGGAACGCGTGGATCAACCTGAACCTGGACAAACCTGCCGCCCTGGCACAATTGGCCATTGCCGAGTCATGCCTTGAAAGGGTTCTGGAGCTAAAAGCTGACTATTTCTATGGCACGCCGTATGTCCTGATGGGCACAATCCTTGCTTCAAAACCCAAGATCCTTGGCGGTGACCCTGCCAGGGCAAAGGAGTACTTTGAGAAGGCTGACTCCCTGACCCACGGGAAATTTCTCCTGGCACAGTTCTATTTTGCCAGGTACTATGCCGTTAGGGCACAGGACAAGACGCTATTTAACGAACTCATCCGTCAAATTGCCAGTACCCGCCCTGACGACCTGAAAGAGGCTTGCCTCATAAATGCGGTTATGAAGAAAAAAGCCAAACAACTAAAAGAGATGTCAGAGGAATTGTTTTTCTAGGAGGTGCGCTTGACGAAACTAAGATCCGTGGTCCTATATTCTTGTCTTTTTGCAGTGGGGATTGGCCTTCACTTCTACCTTACCCCTACTGCCGAGGCAAGATCAAAGTATCTAATAAAATTTGCCACCGTGGCACCGGAAGGCTCCACCTGGATAAGACACATGAGGGCCCTGGATAAGGAACTCAGGGAAAAGAGCGGGGGGCGGCTCGGATTCCGGATTTATGCAGGCGGAGTTGCCGGAGACGAACTCAATGTCTTAAAAAAAATAAGAATAGGCCAGATCCATAGTGCCGCATTTTCCGGTGTCGGATTCGGACAGATTCTCCCCATGGTCAGGGTCCTGGATCTCCCGTTTTTTTTTCGAAATGATAAGGAGATAGACCTTGTTCATAAAGAACTGCGCCCTTTCTTTGCTGAACAGTTCAGGAAAAGAGGTTTTGAACTCCTTGGCTGGGCAGAGGTTGGCAATGTGCACCTCTTCTCAAAAAAGCCCATTCGACGCGTCAAGGACCTCTCGGGGTTGAAGGTATGGACCTGGTCAGGAGATCCCATTGCAAAAGAGACCTTTGTGGCCATGGGCATAAACCCGATCCCCCTTGCTATTACAGATGTCACCACTTCCCTCAATACGGGTATGATAGATACCGTCTATGCCCCTCCTCTGGGGGCCCTGGCACTCCAGTGGCAGACCTCGCTCAAAGACATGATGGCCCTGCCACTCGTTCATTCCACTGGCGCCATCCTGATTTCTTCCAAATACTTCAAGAAGCTGCCCCCGGATCTCAGGGAGTTGTTAATCAACGGCCTCAAAAAGACCATGAAGGAACTCACGATCGACCTGAGGCGGCAAAACAAGGAGGCAATAAAGATGATCCAGGATAGCGGGCTCACAATAATCCCCGTGCCAACGGGTAAAGACCTGGATGAGTTCTACGCAGTCCATGATCAGGTGGCCAAGGGGCTGACAGGCAAAATCTACCCCAAAGAGGTCCTGGATCAGGTTTACAAAATCCTCGGCAAATCTAATAAATAACTTCAACGAATCTATTCAACTATTCAAAATAAAAAAGTTTTGAAAATCTTAAAACGGTTTGATAAGGCACTGGCCAGGCTCGAGCAATGGATGATTGTGGGGTTGTTGTGGTCCATGGTCATTCTCACCTTTGTCCAGGTGTGCCTGCGGGGACTCTATACACACGGTCATCTCATGTGGGCCAACACCCTGATGGGGCACCTGGACTGGTCAGAGGCCTTTGTCAGGCTCCTCGTATTGTGGCTGACTTTCCTGGGAGCCTCGCTCCTCACGGCCGACAACAAGCATATCAAGATTGATCTCTTCTCCACCATACTTCCCGAAAAATGGCTTCCAGCAAGGGAGCTTGTCCTGGCCCTGGCCGGGATCTTGATATGCGCCATCATGCTCAAGGTCTGTGTAGGCTACATCAAGATGGAAATGGAGTTTGGGGGAAATCTGTTTCTTGCTTTTCCCAACTGGGTCGGCCAGTTGATCCTCCCCGGAGGCTTCGCGCTGATCCTGTTCAGGTTCATCCTCAGGGCGCTGGATCAAGGACTTCACGTGATCAAGGGGAACCCGAGATGATCCTTGCAATGGTAATCCTGATCATTGTCCTGATCGTCCTCGGCCTGCCCCTCTTTGCGGGAATCCTTGCGGCAACCATGCTGGGCCTCTATGTGAGCGAGGTTGAATTTGCCGCGATCCCCATTGAAATTTTCAGACTGGCCAATGCGCCGGTCCTGCTGGCAATCCCCCTGTTCACCTTTGCCGGCTACCTCCTCTCCCAGGGGGGCACCTCGGCACGTCTGGTCAGGTTTTCAAGGAGCCTGTTTGGTTGGGTTCCCGGGGGGCTCGGTGTGGTTGCTCTGGTGTCTTGTGCATTCTTTACCGCCATCACCGGCGCAACCGGGATTACCATTATTGCCCTCGGCGGGCTCCTTTTCCCCGCCCTTATCTCTGAAAAATATGATGAAAATTTCTCACTCGGTCTGATGACCTCTTCGGGGAGCCTTGGGCTCCTTTTTCCCCCAAGCCTTCCCATCATATTGTACGGGTTTGTGTCAGGCACAAGCATTGAAACGCTCTTTATAGCCGGCATTCTGCCGGGTCTCTTGATGGTGGGCGTCCCCTGTCTCTTTTCCGTATATATGGGTAGGAAATGGAGACTCGAAAGGCCTTCCTTTTCAACCCGGGAGCTCTTGTGGGCCCTTAAGGAGGCCGCCTGGGAGTTGCCAATCCCCCTTTTGATCATTTCGGGAATTTACTCCGGGTTTTGCACAGCCACAGAGGCGGCCGCGC
>JABMQV010000152.1 GCA_013203065.1 Desulfobacteraceae bacterium
CTTTAAGACATTATAACCCAGCGTCTCAAACGCATGTGGAGGGGTTTCCTTATCCCTGGGATCAAAGACCACGATCCCCTCCCCGATGGTGATATCATCCACCCCCCTCTCTTTTAGTAACACTATCATGTCTTCCACCACGCGAGACGTCGTGATAACACCCCACTTGGGAAAGGGTACCGCCCGGGTCCAGAAGACTATATTGGGCTTTACAAATACCTTTGGATGGGGGGGAAGGTCTTGCAGGCCCCCCGCCAGTTCAACCACCTTACGAACGGATTCCAACGGTTTCTCATATCGGACGATCGAAACAATCTTTCTTCTTGAATCTGAACGTGTCATATTATTGCCCCCTGTGGAAAGAATGGGGTGGATAGCAAAATCTAGAATCAACTACTGGAACTTCTCGAAAAGGGCATCCATCTCCCCCTTCATCTCTTTGGGAATCAAAGAGGTCTGTTTCTCTGACAGCTCAACAAACTCGGCCCTGCTTCTCACCATAAGCCTTTCCTGCCCGTCCCGGATCTCTGCCCTGGCCTTTATCTTGGGAGGTTCCGAGTCATCCACCAACCACCCCATGACTGTCAGGGGTGTTCCGATCAAGATTGGCCTTACATATTTGATATTCATATTCCGGGTGACAAGAAAGACCTTTTTTCGGTACATAATTGCCCACGACATGACCTCGTCGAGCAGTGTTGATATGATGCCGCCATGGGCCATATTATCCCACCCCTCGTGGACCTTGTTCAAGGTAATTTCTGAACAAACCTTGTCTCCCACACGAAAAAAATCCAGATTTAGACCGATGGGATTGGCCGTCCCGCAGGCAAAACAGTAATGGCCATCAGGCTTTTCAATGGCAATCTTTTCCACGCCGACCATTAACCTCCTCCTTTTTGGCCAAGACCGTATACCAAGTCATTTCATGGTCCCATTCACAGAGAACCCGAAATTGGCTTCTTTCAAGTTCGAACCTTACTTCACGGTATTGGCTTCTCATGAGCCCTGAGATAATCAGTTTTTTCTTTTTGTTAAAGGACTTTTTTTTCAAAAACCCCTTGATCACCTCGTGATGGATGTTGGCCAGCACAAGATCCGCACTCTGGCCCACAATATCTTCTGCTGACCCTTCCACCACCCCGACTTTCCCCTCAAGGTCGTTCAGCTTTACATTTTCCCTTGCCGTCTTGACGCATAGGGGGTTTAAGTCAACAGCCAGCACCCTCTTTGCACCCAGAAGCGCCGCCGCTATGGCCAAAATACCGGTACCGGTTCCCAAGTCAAGCACCCTGCCCATTTGGCCTTTTTCCGCCACAAGGGATAGAGCCTTCAGACAATCCCGTGTGGTAGGATGAAGGCAGTTACCAAATACGACTCCCGGGTCTAAGCAAATCCTGATGAGGCCTTCCCCGCCTCCAGCTTCAAGCCACGGAGGAACGATCAAGAACCTCCCGATCCTGACAGCATCCAGTCCCCCGCCCTGCCACTGCTCATAGGTGAAGTAATGGTCTTCAACCAGTTCAATGTCTAAATATTTACTTGATGTTTTTACCACAACATCCTTTGATGGTTGTGAAAAAAAGAGAAAGGAATTACCCTCTTCCACCCAGTTTCCAAGAAAGGCATCACCGAGCATCTGCTCATCATATCTGCTCAACATACCGTTGAGCAGATAGACATAAAGGTCCTTGTAAGGGCTGGATTCTGTCGAACAAATCATGGGTATCTTTACCACGAATCAAGTTACGGGGACTGCGTCCCTTAGGTCGGAAAGAATCTCTTTGATCTCTGCCAGGTACGCCTTTGGTGCACTGATAGTCCCCCACCCCTTCTGTGTCTGGAACAACCCATCAAAGGCCGTGTCATAATAAGATCTCAGCATATGGGGGATATTACGTTCCAGGAGGATAGATTCCAATAACTGCGCCTCAAATTCATTTTCCAGCGTGGCAACTTTTGTATAATCTTCCATGACTCCCGCCAAGGCCCTCAGCAGATCTTTGGTATGGCCTTTCAGAAAAGGTTTTTGGTCCCGCAGTCAGTCATCGCTTGCTCATTTGGTAACCATTCACCGGCTCAGAGTGGATATATGTTTTCTACTCAAGCCAGTTGGAAGTGCGTTTCCATGCCAGATCCTTGAGCGTCTTCACAAGCTTGGGTATCTTCTTTTCGATGTCCCCAAACTGCCACTCCAGCACGGCCGTGGACTCCATGGCCCTGACAGTCAACGTACGTTTTTTTTGGGGGCTGATGATCCCTACTTCCCCTATCACCTCGCCCGTCCCCAGTTCCTGGAGGATCTGACCGCTTTCCGCAACAACACTCACTTTTCCAATAACGACCAGAGCAAAACTCCCTTCGGATTTCTCGCCCTTGGAATAGATATCTTGGCCGGACGAAAATTCCCTTGCATTTGCAGTCATCAACAGCATACCCAACTCTGCGTGATCAAGGCCCCTGAATATTGAGCCGTCTGAAATCGCAGACCTAACCGTATTGAAATCCATTGATTACCTCCTGTCCTGGCGACTTCTGGCCGCCTCTCCTGTCACGCCATTGTTGATAGTTTCGTACCATGGCATAGGTTCCCATGGCCCGCTCCGCTGTGTCAAAAATGGGGACTCCCGCCTGGCAAAAGGTTTGCGCAAGGGATGGATCGAATCCAGGAATCTTCACCATCACAAAGGGCTTTTGCAAGTCGTCCCGCGCCCGTATCATCCCTTCCGTGTATTGCTGGTTGGTTTCGGGAGTTAGTCCTGCTCCCGCCACAACGATAGTATCCACCCCTGAATCTGCAGCAGCCGTTCGGGCGGCCTGGATATAGATATCCATTTCGATGGATGCCGAGAGACCCACATCGATGGGATTTCGAAGACTTGTTCCTGTGGGAGGGACTATCTTGGCCAGTGCTCTCCGGGTTTGCGGTGAGAGTTCCGCCAACCGGAGTCCCGTGCTCCCACAGGCCTCGGCCGAAGAAACGGCCAGCCCCCCGGGGCCCGAGACAATTGCCAGGCGATCCCCAAGTCCCGAAGGCAGCAGATAAAACCCCATCAAGGCATCCACCCAGGCCTCAAAGCCCACCACCGAAACAGCCCCTCCTTGGCGGACAACGCTGTCCCATACCTCCCGTGACCCAGCCAGCGCCCCTGTGTGAGAGGCAGCGGCACTCTGCCCCTCATGGGTCAGGCCCAGCTTCCACAGAATCACCGGTTTTTTGAGGGATGCCTCCTTAAGGGCCTCAAGGAAACGTGGACCGTCCTTGATCCCTTCCAGATAAGCCCCCACAAGATGAGTCTCCGGATCACTTCCCAAGTACCTCAAGAAATCCGCACTGGTAAGGTCGCATTCATTCCCCAGACTTACTACCTTGCTAAAACGAATCCCCTTTTGGGGGGCAATACGCGCCAAGATATTGCCGAGGGACCCGCTATGGGAGATGATCCCCACCGCACCCGGTTCCCTGGAAAGCTGGGGGAAAAATGAAAGCCCCGTCTTTGGCGAATAAAGCCCCATGCAATTGGGACCGATGATCCGCATACCCGAGGACCGGGCTACCCGCACCAGTTCTTCTTCAAGTGCCATACCCTCCCGGGACCCGGTTTCCTTATAGCCTGCGGTAAAGAGCACTGCGCCCTTGACCCCTTTGGCCGCACATTCCCCGATAACGGAAATGACGAGATGGTTGGGGACCAAAACAATGGCCAGGTCCACAGGCCCGGGGATGGCCGATACATTGGGATACGCCTTCAACCCCTCGATCTCGTTTGCTTCCGGGTGAACGGGGTAGATGGGACCCGGAAAGTCCTGGTCCAAGAGTGCCAGGAGGAAAAGCTTACCGGTCTTCATCCCTCTCGGCACCCCCACAACGGCAATTGATCTGGGGTGAAAAAGATCATCCAGTCGGGTCATCAACGCGTCATGGGGTTGCTCCATCCGTGACCTTCCTGATCAAGACTGTTCATCTTTGTAAAACTCCGGATATAGCTTTTTTGCACATTCCGGACAAATCCCGTGGCTAAATTGGGCCTCGGAATGTGTGCTAATATATTCCTCGATGGGTGTCCACGAGTCCTTGTCTTCTCGTATCTTCTTGCAGTTGGCGCAAACGGGTAAAATGCCCCCCAGTACGTTTATCATGATTTCGTCAGCTGCCCGGACACGCCGGCTTAACATCTGGAGCAGTTCCATTGCGATGGCAGGGGATTTTTCAATTTCCTGACGTAAATCCCAATGCTCCAGAGATAAGATTTGGGTAGACGTCCTCGCTATCACACTTGCCGATCTGGTAAGATGATCGATAAGGGCCATTTCACCGAAATAGGTATTAGGGCCAAAGGTTGCCAAAGATCTCTCGTTTTTTTCCCCAAGGCCCTTAACGGCCTCAACCTGGCCGCTGACAACGATGAAAAGGCTGTCGTCTTTCTCGCCCTCCCTGATAATCACGTCTCCTTCTTGAAACTCGTGATATCGGGCCTGTTTTGCAACGCGTTCAAGGTCTTCCTTCTTCATGTGTGAAAAAACAGAGACCCTGGCCAAAAGATCCGCTCTATTCATAGCTGCAACTCCTTCCTTTCTCCCGGAAATTCGCATTCAAAATCGCCATCTCGCAAGATGGTCCTCAATGGAAATGAGGTTCCCGTTGGACAAAAAGATAGCGGGAAGATGTATACCCTTCACTTTATGTAACGCGCCTCAAGTTTCCTGAGCATCTCGAGTACCTCTGACGAATTCCACCCGGCTTTGCTGCCAAAAGGCATAAATTTAATTCCGGTCGTCGCATAAATGCCTTCCATCTGCTCTTCTTGCCACCAGGCCTCTCCCTTCAGATTCAGCGGGGCCTCGTTTGGGATCAGGAGTTGTATTGTTAACTTCTGGCCTTTGCGAAATCTTTCGTTGGTCCGTAAGGCAAGCCCCCCTTTGCTGACATTCCCAACAGGGAAGGGATCTGAAAATCCCTGGAAAAGGGAAAATAGCCCTGCTCTCTTAAGTCTGACCTTCCCGCCCGGTATCTGAAATCGGCGAGCCCTTCTCCGCTTAGCGCCGTTTTCCGTCATATTTTTCTCCTACCCTCGACGTCTCCTCACCAGACACATCAGAAACGCCCCGAGTGCGGCCATCATCGTATTGATCATGAAGGGGTAATCATAATTCCCTGTGGTGTCTCGCAGTATACCACTCACCCAGTGGACCAATATTGCGCCAAGACCATAGAACGGAGTCCAGGCCCCGATAACGGTCCCCATCACTTCTTTTGGAAAAAAATCTCCTGCACAGACCCCATATATGGGAAAGGTTGCACCATAAAAGAGGGCAAGGACCCCCACAAACGCATACAGTAACAGCCAGGAGTTTCCGCTCAGGAGAATGCCCACAAAACAAGCAGTTATAAAGGAATTGGAAATGATAATGGTCCTTTTTCTGCCCAGATAATCTGACAATGGGAGGATTGTCAAGACGCCCACGACCTGGCCTATTCCGTGGACCGTTGCCAAAAGGCTCGCTTTCTCAAGCGGTAGACCCATCTGGGACTTGGCATAGTCCACCATGAAGGTTGTGATCCCATACAGGCTGTAGGAGATGGCAAAGTAAGAGAGCCCTATGAGCCAGAATACCCTGTTCTTGAAGACATTGGAAAAAAACGCCCCCTCTTGAGCACCCTTTTCAGCCTGGGAACCCGCACCCACGCCTTTCTCCTGTCCCCAGGGTAAATACCCCGACTGAGCGGGATCGCTCCGCAGCAACAGACCATTTGCCACGACCATTACCAGTGCGCCGACGCCCAGGAAATACCAGGAATAGCGCCAGCTAAAGTGAGTCACGACCCAGGGAAATGCTACCCCCATGGTGGCGAAGCCCAGACCATAACCGGTGGAAAGAATCCCCAGGGCCAGGCCCCTCCGGTTCGGGGCGAACCAGCGCTGGACAATCGTGACGACGGGCGTCCACATCCCCGTGCCGCCAATCCCAACGATGGCAAACGAGAGGCATGCCATCCAAAAGGAGTTGATTGTCCCCATGAGGAGAACACCTGTGCCAAGGATAAATGCGCAGGTCGTAATCACCCTTCGGGCACCCAGCCGATCCGTGAGGTATCCGGCAAACGGGGTCAGTGCAATATAGGTAAAAAAATAGGCATTAAAGATAGATCCCCCTGCCGTGCGGCTGAATCCGAGGTCCTTTATTATCTCCGGAAGGGCCACGCTATAACCCAGACGGACGGAGTAGCTGATAAAGAGATTGACAAAGCAAACCCCGAGTATGACCCAGGCCCAATGAATAAATTGTCTATTCTCTACGGCCATTCCCCTTCTTTGTTCCACTCAAAATCTTCCGGCACAGGGTTGTAATCATTCATCATTTGCGGGTTGTTCCACACGTGCTCCTTGATCAATCTCGGATGGGAGTATAGGGGATGAATGGATGCTGGTCAATTTCTTATTCAAGAAGGCCCAAGGATTGACATTCCTTGCTCATATCCAGTATCTCTTCTCCCATGAAGAGACACGCCATACCCTTTGTCCGGACTTTCAAGAATTTCCTCCCCCTGAAAAAATACTTCCTCGAAAACCGCTGGCCAATCGCCATTGGGCTCATGAGCTTGCTCCTGGTTGACTTTCTCCAACTCCTGATTCCCCTTGTGATCAAAAACGCCATCGACCTCCTGACTGAACAGGCCGCCACCGTTCAAATGCTTCTTCAAAAAGGCATGACCATCCTGGGAATTGCCCTGGCC
>JABMQV010000153.1 GCA_013203065.1 Desulfobacteraceae bacterium
ATACCGCCAGGTTTTTTACAAGCCAATTGGCGCCCTGTTCAGCGCGGCGTCATCCAAGTCTGAAGCCGCTCCCCGGTAAGCCACTCTCTTGACACACACGGGTCCCTTCCTTATACTCCAGGCACAATTGTTGATCAAGAATGTTCGAAGGACGGTGAATTATGAAGGTACTTGTTTACGGGTCAGGGGGTAGGGACCATTGCCTTGCTGATAAATATGGAGATAGTCAACATGTGGATAAGGTCTATTTTGCCCCTGGTAATCCAGGTGTTTTGCACACCCCCAAGGGCCAGCGGGGGCTCATAGAGCGGGTGACCACAAAGGATTTTAAAGAGATCGGCGATTTTTGTGTTGAACAAGGGGTAGACCTTGTGGATGTAGGGTCTGAAAATCCCCTCGAAGAAGGCCTCATTGACCTCCTGAATGAACGGGGCATTCGAACGATTGGCCCCAAAAAAGAATGCGTCGTCCTGGAGAGCGACCGAGCCTTTACCGATGATCTCCTGAAAAAGATAGGTGTTCCCAAACCGGAATACCGAGTGTTTGATGACCCTGAAGCGGCAAAGGGATATGTCCGCAACATTGGCTATCAGGTGGTTGTCAAGGCAAATGGACTGGCTGCCGGCAAAGGAGCAATCGTCTGTGAAGATGTTACCGACGCGGAGGTCGCCATCGACAGGATAATGGAAAAGAAGGCCTTTGGTGAATCGGGAAACCGTGTGGTCATTGAAGAAAGAAAATATGGCACCGAAATCTCGTTTTTTGCCTACCTTGACGGCAGGCATGTCATGCCCTTGCGGATGTTCCCTCAGGATTACAAGACTGCCTTTGATCCGGATGATGTGGAGGCAATCGAGAAATTCGGGGGAAACCTGAATACCGGAGGCACCGGGTGTTATTGCCCGCACAAAGAGGTCAGCCCCTGGCTGGTAAACCGGATTATCAAGGAGATTGTAAATCCCACGGTCAATGCAATCTATAATGATCTGGGCTGGGTCTACAGAGGGGTCATCTATTTTGGCCTGAACCTGGACCCCTATGACCAGCTCGATGTATTTGAGATCAACGTCAGACATGGTGACCCGGAATGGGAGGTTATGGCGCGGAAGTTGAGTACGGATCTTTTCGAGATAGGGATGGCCGTGTGGGATGGTTCCCTTGATAAAGTCAAACAGGTCTGGAACAAACAGCACTATGTGGATGTGATTGCAATGGAGGGACGCTCAAAGGCCTCCAAAGGGTGGAACAAGGGATATCCTGGCCGTTATGGTAAGGGCCACAAGATAACGGGTCTCGATAAGATAGAAAAGGGCGTGGCCATCTATTTTGCCGGTGTTGATGAAGACGAGGAAAAGGGGCTTTTTACTTATGGGGGCAGGGTACTACATGTCATCGCGGGGGCCTCGACGCTGCAGGATGCAAGGGAAAAGGCCTACCGAAACATAGAACGGATCGCCTTTGAGGACCACAATAATAATGGTGTTAATTGCCTGCGCTTCAGAGAGACCATCGGACTTTAGGCCTGGCGCCTACTTTCTCACCGGCTGGTTGAAATAACCAAATTCAATCTCGGGAAATTCCTTTTCAAGGGTTTTCACCATCTGTCTTATTCCCGTTCCAGGCCCCCCCATCCTTGGCATTTCTTCCAAATATAGTTGGGGATCAATACACAGGTTTTTCAAGTGGATGAAATTGATCCCCGTTCTCCTGATCAGATCTCCCAATGGTTCCATTTCTTCTTTGTTGTCGGTGATTCCAGGAAAAACCAGGTAGTTTATCATCGTATAGAGGCCCATTTCCCTGGACAGGGTGATGGATGTCAGCACATCTTCAAAATCATAACCTTTTGGGCGGTAGTAGGCCCGATAGAGTTCGGGCCGGGCGCTGTTCAGACTGATACGGATCGAGTCGAGACCGCTCTCAGCTATCAAACGAATCCGTTTGGGCCAGCTGCCGTTTGTGTTTAGGTTGATGGTTCCCCGGTCGGTTTTTCCCCTTATCTTTTTTATACTTTCGGCAATCAATTTGTATTCTGTGAGGGGTTCTCCTTCACAGCCTTGACCAAAGCTTACAATGGCCTCCGGCGCGTGATTGAGGTGGTTTGCCGCGAGAGAAACGATCTCGTCTTGTGAAGGCCGAAAACAAATCCTCTGGTGGGAGGCCTCACATGATTGGTCAGGCTGAAGCGAAAGACATCCGAGACACGCGGCGTTGCACCCCCGGCTGACGGGCAAGGGAGCTTCCCACCTTCCAAGAAACAGGTTTTTTGCTGCAAAGCAGTGGTTCTTGGTGGCACATAGCTTGAGGTGCTCCACAAGAGGGCCGGTAATGTGTCTTTCTTGGAATTTTTGGATGGCGGGGGGCAGTTCCCTGTCGTCGTAGTTCCTTGGATCCCATTTGTGGTTGTATTCTGTCCTGAACGCGCTGGCCCAGTACCTTCCTTGCTTAAATCCCACCGCCGTGTAGGCCCACATGGGGAGGGTACAGGATTTTTTGGAGTAGTCGACCGCGGGCAGGTGACTCCGCACCAACCCGGGTTCAAGGAAAGCGGCAACCGCATAACACTTGGAGCCGACACCGTCTGTCTCTACCTCCGACACCACTTCAAACTCGGCTGTCTGAGGATCAAGTCCAAGGGGGGGGCAGTCGGGAATGAAAAAGAGCCTGCTGAATTCAGGCATAGGGATCAGGTCTTCATTTTTCAACAAAACAGGAGTGGATCCCGAGAACCCTGCCACCCGGAAATAGGGATGCTCGTAAACCTTTCCCTCTTGATCAGCGTAAAGCATATAGGGCAGGTTTTCCAATTCTGAATACATCATATTGAATCGATTCCTTGACCGAAAAAGCGGGGTTTTGGGTCAAGCACTATCTATTTCTTTAGCAATGGCATGGGTGTCTGTTTGAAAAAAATCTTGGAGTTTACCGGATCCGGGGAGAGATGAAACGCTGGGGGTTTAGGTCAGATTTCCTTCAAAAAATCAATTACCGTCCTGTTTCACTGAAGGGGCTTCGCATAAGAACCAAGAGCGCCGGCCCCTGTTTCATGTTCATGTGCATCAGCCTTGTCTCAAAAATCTGGCGGTCCAGTTGCTTGAATATCATCCGTAGGGAAGTTTGACCCAAAATCCGTAATCCGGCATCTCTCATGCTGGCTTTCAGTTTATCCCGGGAGTTTTCATCTACCAGCTCTTGGATGTTCTGTCCCAACAGTTCGGCTCTGTTTTTCCCGGTGACTTTCAACCCCTTTTCTGTCACACCCAGCACCCGTCCCTTTTCGTCGATCAAAAATCCTATTTCTTCTTCAAACTGCTGCATGCTCAGTTGATCTTTGCGTTCTCGCATATGGGCATAGGCACGCACCAATTCTCGGTTGGCGTTTTTGAGGGTATCCCGGACCCGCTTTGTTTCGGTAACATCATTCATAATAACCACAAATGATTTGTGCCCATCCTCTTTGACCGGCAGAATATTGAGAGAAATCTGTTTGCCTTTCAGGAGGACCGGCGATTCGTCGGTAATCATTTGTGGCATATCGCCGATCTCCTGAAGCAAATTTTTTACTCTCTTGCGATGATTTCCATCAAACAGCTCGATGAAATCTGACCCTAATAAGCCCTCCTCACTGGCGCCGGTCAGTGAAGTGGCGGTAGGGTTAACAAAGACTATTCGCCTCTCGGGGGTAAGTTCCAGGATTCCTTCTGTCATATTATTGAGTATCGCTTCAAGATGGCTCTTGGTGGACAACAATTCCTTCGTTATTTCACGGTCAAAGACGCCCTGAAGGCCCACTATTTTTTCTGCAACCCTGTTGGAACCAGCTTGATCCGAATGATCTAACGCGGCCAGTACATGTTCTGTCATCTCATTAAATGGTCCCTTTGCGATGCACATATCGGCACCCAGTCCGGCAAAATCCGTTGCTTCCTCGGCTGCAATTGCCGAAAGAATAACGACATAAACATTGCCTAATTCCGGCATCTTCCTGATAATTCGACACAATTTATCCCCCTTGATCTTTGGCATTACCAGGTCGATGAAGATAACGTCTGGGAGATAGTTCCTCAAGATATCCAGCGCAGAAAGACCGTGTTC